>JAYTVD010000234.1:0-2806 GCA_043744175.1 Phyllobacteriaceae bacterium | reverse complement strand
GCAGGAACTGCTTGGACACATCGCCGTCCATCGCGCCCAAAATCTTGTCGAGATATTCAATGACCGTCACCTTAGCGCCCAACCGCGCCCAGACGGAGCCAAGCTCCAGCCCGATAACGCCGCCGCCAACCACGACGAGGTGAGCCGGCACTTTATCGAGCGTCAAAGCGCCGGTGGAGGACACGATGGTTGTCTCATCAAACGCCACGTCCACGCCCGGAATGCCCGCCACATCGGAGCCGGTAGCAATGACGATGTTTTTGGTTTCGACAATGGTCTGCGTGCCGTCATTAGCCGTCACCTGCACTTTGCCTTGGCCCAATACAGTGCCTGTGCCGGTGATGCTATCGACCTTGTTTTTCTTGAACAGGAACGCGACGCCCTTCACATTGGCATCCACAACACTGTCCTTGTGGGCCATCATCTTGGTGAGGTTAAGCTTCGGCGTCGAAATCTCCACGCCCAGTGTATCAAACGAATGGCTGGCCTCGGCAAACATTTCCGACGCATGGAGCAGCGCCTTGGAAGGAATGCAACCGATGTTCAAACAAGTGCCGCCCAGCGTAGGCCGCTTTTCGACAACAGCCACTTTGAGGCCGAGTTGCGCGGCTTTGATTGCGCAGACATAACCGCCGGGGCCGGAGCCAATAATCACAACATCATAAGACATTTCATTCGCCTTTCAGAGAGTGGCCATGCGGCCAAAAAGTTTGGTGCCAAATTACTCTTGGCAGCCCTTCATTATAAAAACATCATCCACTTTTGCTGGTCCCGCAAGGGCTACTTTGAACGTATGATCGAGCACAAGGCGCGAGACATCAGGTAGTAAAATCGCGTCTGCATTTGGCGCGCCGCGCTTGCCGAGGTAGGGCGCTTTGGCATCCTTGGTCAGCCCGTAAACAACGCCTTGCCAGACGGTGCACTGGTCTAATTCCGCGCCCGTCACATCACCTTCGGGGCAGCTATCCATGATGATGGCTTCGGGGCGCTGCGGCTCGTTGGTCATCATCACCACGCCTTGCAGCGCAGCCATGCCTATGCGGAGCGTGAACTCGTGCTCGGCAGCCTGGGTGGCGACGGGTGGCGTGAACGTGAGGCTGTTGCCGTTGGTGTCTTCGTAGATGGAAAGCTCTTGCGGGCAAGCGGCATGGGCTGGCGGCGATGCCAACAAAGCGGCAAGCGCGCAGCGCCAAAAT
This sequence comes from Phyllobacteriaceae bacterium, assembly GCA_043744175.1. Classification (GTDB taxonomy): domain Bacteria; phylum Pseudomonadota; class Alphaproteobacteria; order Rhizobiales; family Rhizobiaceae; genus JANMEX01. The sequence goes on along the minus strand of JAYTVD010000234.1, from coordinate 1,610 downwards.
GTGCCCGAAAACAACATCAGTTCGCCTTCGCCTGAACCAGCGCCAGCCGCAGGCCAAGACCCACAAACAACGCGCCCGTGGTGCGGTTAAATGCGCGGCCGTATTTCAGGAATTGCTCGCGTATCGGCTTTGATGTGAAGAAGTATGAAACGGCAACGAACCAAAGTATCAGCGCCGTTGCCATGCCAAGACCATAGCTCACTTGTATCAAGGCAGGCGTATGCGGGCTGACCAGCGCGGAAAATAGCGACAGGAAGAACAGCACGGGCTTGGGGTTCAGCGCATTGGTGATAAAGCCCATGCTGAAAGCCTTGAACGGCGACAGCGCTGGTACATGCTCCGCGTTCTCTGCCTTCTCATCCATCGTGAAAGCAGGCTCGCGCCAGCTTTTGATGCCCAGCCAAATGAGATAGGCCGCGCCCGCCCATTTCAGCATCGAAAACACCAGAAGCGATTTTGAGACGATGATGCCGATGCCCAAAATTGTATAACCGATATGGAACAGCAGCGACGAGCCAATGCCAAAGCTGGTGATGACGGATGTCTTGCGGCCATGAATGATGCACTGGCGAATAATCAGCGCAAAGTCGGCCCCGGGAGCCACGATGAGCACTGAGAAGACAGCCATGAGGCCGAGGAATTCTGTGAGATAGTGGGTCATTGTTCCTCGCCTTCGGCCTTCCCCTTGCAGGGAAGGCTAGTGCCAAATATTACAAATCCAAAACCAAACGCTCAGGGTTTTCCAAGCTCTCGCGCACGCGCACTAAGAATGTCACGGCTTCTTTGCCATCAATCATGCGGTGGTCGTAGGACAGCGCTAGATACATCATCGGGCGGATGACGATTTGACCGCCGACGACAACCGGACGCTCTTGGATTTTGTGCATACCCAAAATGCCGGATTGCGGCGCGTTGAGGATGGGTGTGCCCATCAGCGAGCCATAAACGCCGCCGTTGGAAATGGTGAAGGTGCCACCCTGCATATCGGAGAGTTGCAGCTGGCCATCACGGGCCATCTTGCCCAAGCGGCCAATGTCTTTTTCGACTTCGGCAATCGACATGCGGTCCGCATCGCGCACGACGGGAACAACGAGGCCCTTTTCCGTGCCGACGGCAACACCGATATGGCAGTAGTTTTTATAGACAATATCCGTGCCGTCGATTTCAGCGTTGACGGCTGGAATTTCCTTCAGCGCATAAGTCACGGCCTTTGTGAAAAAGCCCATGAAGCCTAGCTTGACGCCATGCTTCTTTTCAAACAAATCCTTGTAGCGGTTGCGCAAATCCATCACCGCGCTCATGTCCACTTCGTTGAAAGTGGTCAATATTGCAGCCGTGTTTTGCGCATCCTTGAGGCGGCGGCCAATGGTCTGGCGCAGCTTGGTCATACGAACGCGCTCTTCGCGCACTTGGTCTTGCGCCGCTGATGCGGGACGCGGCGCAGCGGTTGGAATTGTGAGTGTCACAGGAGCGGAAGATGCGCCTTTGGCAATCGCCTCAATCACATCGCCCTTCAGCACTTGGCCGCGCTTGCCGGAGCCTGAGTCAACAGAAACGCCGCTATCAGCCATCATCTTGGCAGCCGATGGTGCGGGTGAAACAGCCGCCGC
>JAYTVD010000233.1:0-9391 GCA_043744175.1 Phyllobacteriaceae bacterium | reverse complement strand
GGGGTTCAACACCCAGCGGATTTCCAATCCACCAGCAAAGCACCGGCCGTTGCCACAGACACTTGGATCATGAATTCCGTGTCCCCGTTGCAACGAGCCAGAGGATTATGCGGGAGGTTTGGGAGGCGGGGATAGAAATGGTGGAAATAATTTTCGAAGGCCGCTTTCGCAACAATAAATAAGATCGACTGGGGACAATTTATGTACGTCAGCCGTCATTCCGGGGCCGCGCAGCGGAACCCGGAATCCAGAGCCGTGGACTATGAGAATGAGGTGCACTATCGGCGGAATTCTATTGGAATCAAACCATTAGATGCCAGCGAGTGAGATAACCCTCGGCTATCCATCTCTGGATTCCGGCTCTGCGCTACGCTTGGCCGGAATGACGGCTCGAAGAAGCGATGCTCAGCAAGGGGGAAGGCTGCAGCCCGAGAATTTTCGTGGATAAACTGGCGCAATACGCCTCAGTGCGCACCACTCTTAACAGTCATCCTCGCCGCCACGCGTTCCATGCGGGTGGCCATTTCCGATAACGCGCCCGTCAAGGCGCTATCATTTTTATCCGCCTTAGAAAGCGCTTCATCACGTGTTTTGCGCAAAGTCTCAAGTTCGCTTTCAATGCCTTTGACGCGCTTTTGTAATTCTACCAACTCGTCCATCACCATAATACCAGCCATAACCGTCAAACGCTGATCGCCGATTTCGCCAAAGCCTTCTTTGAGATGTGAGACATATTTATCAAAGCGCATGGCAAGATTTTCCAGATGCGCCTCCTGCCCCTCGTCGCAGGCCATGCGGTAGGTTTTGCCGTCTATCGAAACATTAACTTGCGCCATGGGTTCACTCCTACCTGTCGAGCACTGCCCGGATTGTTTCCATCGCCGTCACCAAGCGCCGCGACACTTCCTTATTTGCGGAAGTCAAACGCTCGGAGCGGGATTCGGAATTATCCAACTCTTGTGCCAGACGCGACCGGTCAGAATTAAGGCGCTGCACTTCTTCTTCGGCTTCCGCATAATTGCCATCTTGCTCGGCGCGCGCATCCAAAGCCTGCTCGATGCTTGCCACCGCGCGGTTCATTTGGTCCAAAACTTGTTTCAGTGTTTGTTCGGCCATGAATGAAGCCTTCCCCGTTTCTGCCGCGAATCGCACCATGCGCGAGCAGTTTCAAATCTTATCTTATAATTTGCAGTTCAATCCCGTCAACAAAGCGGCACTTCACTTATAAAATCAACTGTGTGCAAGCTGTTTTTAGCGTTGAACCGCTAACTTTGCGTCATGTTTTGTTGACTCGAATTGGACTCCTGTTATGTGTCCTGTGCGCTGCTAAAAGCTGCGCTTCCGCCCGGACATTGAAACCGGAACTCCGGTCAGATGTATTCTTTTGCCTGATTTTTGGAACGGACCTCCTGATGACATCTCGCGCTACTCACGATCTTATGGCCAATGCAATTCGCTCGCTTGCGATTGACGGCGTTGAAGCTGCCAATTCCGGCCACCCCGGCCTGCCACTAGGCGCGGCTGATGTCGCTACCGTTCTGTTCACGCAATTTCTGAAATTTGATGCCGCCAATCCAAAATGGCCGGACCGTGACCGCTTTGTTCTGTCCGCTGGCCATGGTTCCATGCTGCTTTATTCGCTTTTGCATCTCACAGGCTATAAGGACGTAACACTCGACCAGTTGAAGCATTTTCGCCAGCTTGGCTCTAACACTGCGGGTCATCCGGAATATGGTCACACCAGCGGCGTTGAAACCACGACAGGTCCGCTCGGTCAGGGCCTTGCCACATCAGTCGGCATGGCGCTTGCCGAGCGTATGTTGAACGCTGAATTTGGCCGCAAAGTCGTTGAACATTTTACATACGTGCTCGCCTCAGACGGCGATCTGATGGAAGGCGTATCCCAAGAAGCCATCGCCATTGCCGGTCATTTGAAGCTGTCCAAGCTCATCGTGATGTGGGATGACAACGGCATTTCCATCGACGGTCCCTTGTCGATTTCAGACTCGGTTGACCAAGTTAAGCGCTTCCAGTCCGCTGGCTGGCGTTCCGAGCGCATTGACGGCCATGATCCGGTCGCGATTGCAGCCGCCATCACCCGTGCGCAGAAATCTTCCAAGCCAACACTGATTGCCTGCAAAACCCAAATTGGCTTCGGCTCGCCCAACCGCGCTGGCACCAGCAAGGCTCATGGCGAAGCCCTTGGCGCAAAAGAATTGGCGCTCACCAAGGCAGCACTGGGACTCAATCCGGAAGCCTTCCACATTGAACCCGAAGCCCTGAAATTGTGGCGCGCCGCTGGTTCAAAGGGCGTTGCCGAGCGCACAGAGTGGGAGGCCCGTTTCACCACACTATCGGCCACCAAGCAGAGTGAGTTCACCCGCCGCAACAACCATGTGCGCACCGATAAGATTGGCAAAGCCGTCAACGCCTTGAAGAAATCGCTGGTGGCAACGCCCGAATCGGTGGCCACACGTAAGGCATCCGAAATGGCGCTGGATGTTATTAAAGCGGTCATGCCAGAACTCGTTTCCGGTTCGGCAGATTTGACACCTTCCAACAACACCAAGGCCAAGGGCTTTGAAGTGGACGTGACGCCGAAGAATTTCAAAGGCCGCTACATCCGTTGGGGCATCCGCGAACATGGTATGGCGGCTGCCATGAACGGCATCGCGCTGCATGGCGGGTTTGTGCCTGCCGCTGGCGCGTTCATGGTGTTCACCGATTATTGCCGCCCGTCCATCCGCCTTGCCTCGCTCATGGGCGTTGGCGTGGTTTACGTAATGACGCATGATTCCATTGGCCTTGGCGAAGATGGTCCAACCCATCAGCCGGTCGAACATTTGGCTGCGCTGCGCTGCATTCCAAACCTGCGCACCTTCCGCCCGTGTGATGCGGTAGAAACCGCTGAGTGCTGGCAGGCAGCGCTGGAACGCACAGACGGACCAACAGTCCTCTGCCTCAGTCGCCAAGGTCTGGTGCAGGCACGCTTGAAGAACACGAACGAAAACCTTTCCAACAAGGGCGCGTATGAATTGCTCGCAGCCGAGGGCGGCAAGGCGCAAGTCAGCATTTTCGCATCCGGCTCGGAAGTCGAAATCGCCGTGAAGGCTCGTGCTTTGCTCGCAGAAAAAGGCGTCCACGCCCGCGTCGTCTCAGTGCCTTCAATGGAGCTATTCAACAATCAAGACGAAGCCTACCGCAAGTCCGTCATCGGCACAGCGCCAGTGCGCATCGCCGTTGAAGCAGCGCTGCGCTTCGGCTGGGATTCCATCATTGGCGAGCACGGCTTGTTTGTCGGCATGACCGGCTTCGGCGCCTCCGCTCCGGCCAAAGACTTGTACAAGCATTTCGGCATTACAGCCGAAGCTCTTGTGGACAAGGTAATGGCCCGCCACAATGCATAATTGGTTTTAATATCCGGCTCTCCCGGCCGGAACTTTTAGGAGATACAAATGAGCAAAATTCGCGTCGCCATCAATGGCTTTGGCCGCATCGGCCGCAACGTCCTTCGCGCCATTCACGAGTCTGGCCGTCAGGATATTGATATTGTTGCCGTCAATGATTTGGGTCCGGTTGAAACCAATGCACACCTGCTGCGCTGGGATTCTGTGCATGGCAAATTCCCGCACACGGTAACTGTGAACGGTGACAACATCACCGTTGGCAAGGAAACCTTCAAAGTAACCGCCATCAAAGACCCTACCCAGTTGCCATGGAAAGAGCTGAACATCGATATCGTGATGGAATGCACAGGCATTTTCACCTCGAAGGAAAAGGCCTCCGCCCATCTCACCGCTGGCGCCAAGCGTGTCATCGTTTCGGCCCCGGCTGATGGCGCGGATTTGACCGTGGTCTACGGCGTCAACCATCATTTGCTGACCAAAGATCACATCGTGATTTCCAATGCGTCTTGCACCACAAATTGCTTGGCCCCTGTTGCCAAGGTTCTGCACGATGCCATCGGTATTGAAACCGGCTTTATGACAACGATCCATTCCTACACTGGCGACCAGCCAACGCTGGACACGATGCACAAGGATCTCTACCGCGCCCGCGCTGCTGCCATGTCGATGATCCCTACCTCCACTGGCGCTGCCAAGGCCATTGGTCTGGTCATTCCAGAACTCAAGGGCAAGCTCGACGGCTCGTCCATCCGCGTGCCAACGCCGAACGTTTCGGTGGTGGATTTCAAGTTCGTCGCCAAGCGCGCGACAACGGTCGAAGAAGTCAACGCGGCCATCAAGGCAGCGGCGGATGCCGGCCCGCTGCATAGCATTCTTGGCTATACGCTGGAGCCAAACGTCTCCATCGACTTCAACCATAACCCCAATTCATCAACATTCCACATGGATCAAACCAAAGTGCTGGACGGCACATTCGTGCGCATCCTCACATGGTACGACAATGAATGGGGCTTCTCAAACCGCATGGCCGATACGGCTGTGGCGCTGGGGAAGACTATCGCCTGATGTGGTGGAAGCCGCTTCTTGGCGTTGCCATACTGGCAACGCCCCTGATAATTTTTTGGCTGCTGCTGCGGCCAAAAAGACTACCGAAGCGCGATGAAAACCAGTATGATCGCGGGGATAGTGTTTGAACTGACAATGGGCTTTCGCATGATCTGGCTTAAAGCACTGTTTGGCCTTATGATTATACTCCTGCCCTTGGCAATATTCTTATTTGCTACGAGCAAAAAACGAATGCCGAAGGCAAAAGATATGAAAGACTATCAGGGCTGGTCTTTTAGGGAAGGCCCCTGAAGACCCACTGAATCGCCCGGCATCGCCCGGGCGTTTTTTCTTTTCCAAACAGTTTTATGTTGCGCTGCGTCTAAACTTTGCCGCACTGTTGCCGGACAGGCAAATCACGGGCAATGAAAGGGCACAGCGCGGGTGGCGGAAAGCATTTATTTACTAACACTCGTAGGCACAGCGCTGGTTTTGGCCGCCGCGTTTTCGTCGCTTATCGCCTTCCGTTTCGGCGCGCCACTGTTGTTACTGTTCTTGAGCATCGGCCTGCTCACCGGTGTGGATGGCCTCGGCATTCATTTTGACAATACCGAAGCAGCCTACTTCGTCGGCTCAATCGCGCTGTCCATCATCCTATTCGATAGCGGCTACGGCACGCCATTGCACGCACTTCGCCAAGCCGCAGGTCCCGCGCTCACATTGGCCACGCTTGGCGTCATCATCACTGCCGGAATATTTGCTGTCGCTGCCAAATATATGCTCGGCCTTGGCTGGGTGGAATCCTTCCTGCTCGGCGCAATAACAGGTTCGACAGACGCCGCCGCTGTGTTCTTTCTGCTGCGCGCGGGCAATACCAATATCCGTGAGCGCGTTCGCTCTACGCTGGAAATCGAATCAGGCTCCAATGACCCGATTGCGATTTTTCTGACCATCTCGCTGGTCGAACTTTTGGCACTCGGCCACGCCGCCGAAGTCGGTCCAATGGCGCTCAGCGTTGCCGCAGGCTTCATGAAAGAAATGTTCATCGGTGCCGTTATCGGCGGCACGGGCGGCGCGATCATTCAGCGGCTGGTGGAAAAACTCGACATTGATCGCGGCCTGTTGCCCATTTTGGTTCTTGCCCTTTCGCTGATGATTTATGGCGCAGCGGGCGTGGCGGGTGGCTCGGGGTTTCTTGCTGTTTATCTCGCTGGCATCGTCGCCGGAAACGCCAATCTGCGCTCGCATAATGCCATCAAGCATTTTCAAGATGGTGTCTCCTGGCTCAGTCAAATCATCATGTTTTTGGTGCTCGGCCTTTACGCCACGCCGTCAGAATTTGTGCCACTGCTTATTCCGTCAGTGCTGCTGGCGCTGATATTGATTTTTATCGCGCGCCCTGTTGCCGTCGCCGTGGCGCTGTTTCCCTTCAAGTTCCAACGCACGGAAACCGCCTTCCTGTCATGGGTCGGCCTACGCGGCGCAGTGTCGATATTGCTGGCGCTCACCCCAATCTTGGGCGGCCTGCCGCAAGGCAGACTAATCTTCAATGTCGCCTTCATCATCGTTATGGTCTCGCTCATCGTGCAAGGTTGGACAGTGTTGCCACTCGCCAAGCGCCTCGGCCTCATCATTCCGCCGCGCATTGGTCCCGTCGATAAAGTGGAACTTGAGTTGCCTGGCTCCGCGCATCACGAGCTGTTGGCCTACAAAATTGTCGAAGGCAGCCCTGTTGCCAGAACCGGCCGCATTCCTCGTTGGGCAAGGCCTTCGCTCGTCGTGCGCGATGGCCGCTCGCTGCAATTCCAATATGCCGGACGCCCGCGCGCGGGCGATCATGTTTACATCTTTGTCTCTGACAAATACCCGCGCCTGCTCGATAGATTGTTTGCCTCCAAAGCGCCGGTGGCGGCTGACGACGAGGATTTTTTCGGCTCATTCGGCATTGACCCTACGCGCCCCGCAGCCGAACTCACACTGGCCTATGGCGTTACTCTCACCGAAACCGAAGCCGCGCAGTCCATCGGCGCTTTCGTCACAGAGCGCCTTGGCGGACGTGTCGAATATGCCGACCGATTGCCCCTTGGCGATATCGAACTCATTGTGCGTGATTTGGATGAAAGCGGACATGTCACTGAAATCGGCGTGTCGCTTGACCCGCAAATCGCCCCGCCGCGCATTCCGGCTTTCCTGAACCCGCGTGACTTGCTCAAAACCAGCGTTTCATTTGTTCAAACCCGCACCAAAAAACTGCGGGGTAAAACCTGATTCTAACTTGCAGCATTTGCGGGTCTCTATATGGTCCGAAAAAATTCAACCCGATTTTAAGGCACTCGCATGACCAGCTTCAAAACAATGGATTCCCTCAATGATGTGCGCGGCAAGCGCGTGCTGGTGAGGGTGGATTTGAACGTGCCAATGATTGACGGCAAGGTCAGCGACCTCACCCGTATCGAGCGCATCGCGCCTACCATTTTGGAACTCTCTGACAAGGGCGCGAAGGTAATTATGCTGGCGCATTTTGGCCGCCCGAAAGGCGTTGACGCGACGCTTTCGCTCGCCCCCGTAGCCACCGCCGCGGCCCAAGTTTTTGGCCGTGCAGTAGCCTTCGCCTCAGATTGCATTGCCGTGCCAGCCGAAACCGCAATCGCTGCCATGAAAGACGGCGATATTCTCTGCCTCGAAAACACCCGTTTCCATAAAGGTGAAGAAGCCAATAATCTGGCATTTGTGGCTGCCCTTGCTAGCCTCGGCGACATTTTCATCAACGATGCTTTCTCCGCCGCCCACCGTGCCCACGCCACCACGGAAGGCTTGGCGCACCATTTGCCAGCCTATGCCGGCCGCACTATGCAGGCGGAGCTTGAGGCATTGGAAAAGGGTCTGGGCAAGCCAGTGAAACCTGTTGTCGCCATTGTCGGCGGCGCGAAAGTTTCCACCAAAATTGATCTCCTGATGAACCTCGTCAAAAAGGTTGACGCGCTGGTTATCGGCGGCGGAATGGCCAATACGTTTCTTGCGGCCAAGGGCATCAATGTCGGCAAGTCGCTCTGTGAGCATGACTTAGCCGCCACTGCCCGCCAGATTATGATTGAAGCTGCCAGCGCTGGCTGCGCGATTGTTTTGCCGGAAGACGGCGTTGTCGCTCGCGAATTCAAAGCCAACGCCGACAATGAAATCGTCGATGTAAACGCCATTCCAGCGGATGCCATGATGCTGGATGTCGGCCCCAAATCTGTCGCCGCCATTACAGCATGGATTGAAAAAGCTCATACGCTGGTCTGGAATGGCCCGCTTGGTGCGTTTGAAATCGCTCCCTTTGATGCCGCCACAGTGGCAGCCGCCAAAGTAGCGGCACGGCAAACCAAGGCTGGAAAACTCACGTCTGTGGCAGGCGGCGGCGATACGGTTTCCGCGCTCAATCACGCAGGCGTGGCTGATGATTTCACCTATGTCTCGACAGCGGGCGGCGCATTCCTTGAATGGATGGAGGGTAAGGTTCTGCCAGGAGTCGAAGTGTTGAAGTCTTAATTTAGAAACGCCTCTAATTCATCCAAAGCCATGCGCCATTCTTGGAAAAACAGCAATTGTCCGGCATTTTCGACTATGGAAATATTCACGTTCGGATAAGCGTGCATGAGTTCCAGCATGGTCGCCTTGGGCGACTGTGGGTCTTCCGCGCCTTGCAACATACGCACTGGCACGGGGCAATTATGCACCGTTTCGGCCCAGTTGCCCTCTGAATCAATACACTCCCGCGCAAAGGCTTCATGAGCGATGTGCCAGTCACTCAAAGAAATTTCCGAGCCAAGCAGCATAGCCTCGCGCACTTCTGGCGTGGCAAACGTGCGCAAGTCTGCGGGCGAATCCGCATTGACCGAATTGAAAAACCGCTCCTTACCGATACGCCGCGCCAGTGAGAACCCTGCCTTGACCAAGAACGGCAGGATGAGTGGCGCGTAGCGGGCATTGGCCAATATAAAGCGGTGCCACTTGCCCATACGCTCATATTGCTCAGCGGTCAGCGTTGGCAGTGTACCGGAACACGCCAGAATGCCACTCACCAATTTTGGCTGCGCGATTGCCAACCGCATAGCATAACGAATGTCCGCCCCCAAACACAGGATAGCCGTCTTTTCAATATTCAAATGCTTTAGCAATCGCCCAAGGTCCGCACCTGTTTCACCAGCATAATCCACGCGCGGTGGCAACTTAGAACTATGGCCATAGCCTGCCCGCACGGGAACTATGACACGAATATTGCGCTTCACAGCCTCTGCTTCCGCGCTCGCAGGCCAGCGCGTCAGGCCGTAATCAATCGGCAAATAAAGGCAAGGACGCCCCGATGGACTACCATACTCAAAATAATCATAGCGCCGCCCGCCGGGCATGGTCATAGTTTCAAATGGTATTGGTGTTAGCGATCCTGTCGTCGTGACCTTGGTCTCAGGCTCATTATTTGTGTGGCCCACCACATCCATCAAACTTAGTAATACGGATTAGCTAGGTCTGTGAACGAGTCTCTGTCTTGGCCAGAACCGAGCGCAGTTGCGAGCGAACAGTCTCCTGCGAGCGCCCGCGCTCCGTGCCGATTGCTTTGACGCTTTTGCCTTCAACAAGGCCGCGCACAATCTCAACTTCCGCCAAAGTCAGCTTGAACGCATCCTTCATCAGCTTGGTGAGATTTTCCGGCCAGCCCAGTTCCGATGTACGCACCATCGCCATCGGCACGCTGGTTTGGCCTGGTATTGGCGCGATGTGAAAGACAATCGCCCTGTCATCGCTCGCCGCAGAAAAGCGCAGCAGGGATGACTTTCTGGACTTTCCGGCAGCTGCCGCAATGGCCTCAATTAACTCTGCCGCTTCGCCGCTGGCCAGTTTCAAGGCGCTGATGTCTTTGCCGATTTGAATGCCAAACAGCAATTCAGCCGCCGAATTGG
>JAYTVD010000232.1:0-2810 GCA_043744175.1 Phyllobacteriaceae bacterium | reverse complement strand
GCGCTTAGGCAAGCAGGCAATTCCGCTGGTGATTGATCTTCTCAATCCCGCAAGCTGCGCCACGCTCTTGGATGGTATTTTAGCGAAGGCTGGCCAGCTTGATATTTTCCACGCCAATGCCGGCACCTATATTGGCGGCGATTTAGTCGAGACCAATCTCGAAACCATCGACCGGATGCTCAATCTCAACGTCAATGCAGTGATGAAAAACGTCTATACCGTCATCCCGCATATGATCGCGCGCGGCACGGGCGACATCATCGTCACCAGCTCGGTGGCGGGGCATTCGGCCATTCCGTGGGAGCCGGTCTATTCGGCCTCCAAATGGGCCATGACCTGCTTTGTGCAAACCATGCGCCGCCAGCTTTTGAAAAGTGGTATCCGCGTTGGCTCGGTTTCGCCCGGCCCCGTCATCAGCGCTTTGCTGGCCGATTGGCCAGCAGAAAAATTGCGCAAGGCAAAGGAAGATGGTGCCCTGATTGAGCCAAAGGAAGTGGCAGACGCCATCATCTTCATGCTCACCCGCTCGCGCGCAGTCACCATTCGTGACATCGTTATTTTGCCAAGCACATTCGATATTTAACCAACCAAAGGGCGGCCATGCGCTGCCCTTCTCATTTTCAAACAGGAGAGTTTCATGGGCGCGTTTGCAGGTCTCACAGTTTTAATCACCGGCGCGGCAGGCGGCATCGGTGAGGCGATGGCCAAGCGCTTCGCCGCCGAAGGCGCAACCCTTGCCCTTGTCGATGTGCGCAGTTCGCAGGAGCTGGCGTCAAGCCTCGGCGCTCACCACAAGAGCTTTATCGTTGACCTCGAAGACCCGGCCGCCATCGCCGCCTCCGTCCGCGAAATTGGCGAGAGCATGGGCATTGACATCCTCATCAACAATGCGGGCTACGGCCTCATCATCATGGCCGATGACCCAAATGTGGATGTGTGGGAAAAAACCATGCGCATCAATTTGCGCGCACCATGGCTCATGGCCGCCGCTGCGCTGCTGTTTTTGAAAAAATCCGGACGCGGGCGCGTCATCAATATTTCCTCGCAGGCCGGCGTCATCGCCATCGAGGGTCATGCCGCTTACGGTGCCACAAAGGCCGGGCTCATCAACCTCACAAAAGTGATGGCAATAGAGTGGGCACAATTTGGCATCACCACAAATGCCATCGCGCCAACAGTGGTGGATACGCCAATGGCGCTTGTGGGCTGGGCAGGCGAAAAAGGCGAAAAAGCCAAGCGCGAAATCCCCGTCGGCCGCTTCGCCAAACCATCCGAAATAGCCGCCGCCGCCGCATACCTAGCCTCCGAAGACGCCGCCATAATCAATGGCGCCACGCTAATGGCCGATGGCGGCTTCAGCGTGAAGTGAAGGGCTGATATTAATAGTGCATGAGTCAGCGGGGCACATCCTTCAGTCGAAGGGTGATGCGTGGGCGAAATTCATGATAGATTTGCGGGAGGATAGTTTTGCGGACCGCCTAGCCCATTCACACGTTGTTTAGCGCTCCGCAAAAATTGGTTGTTGCAATGAAAAGAGTCAATAGATGAGGGTTCTGGTTACAGGTGCTGCGGGCTTCATCGGTGCATACGTCGCTGCCGCTTTGGCCAAACGCGGAGACTTGGTCACGGGAATAGACAACTTAAATCCTTATTATGACACCAAACTAAAATCGGATCGCTTGAAAACACTGGTTGCCGATCAGAACTTTTGTTTCCTCAAAATGGATATTTGCGACCGCGAGGGTGTTGAGGCGGTTTTCAAAAAGAATGAATTTGATACTGTGGTACACTTGGCCGCTCAAGCCGGAGTTCGCTACTCAATTGATCACCCGCATGAGTACATAGATACAAACATAGTCGGCTTTATGAATATCATGGAAGGGTGTCGACAGTCTGATGTCAAACACTTTGTCTATGCATCCTCCAGTTCAGTTTACGGCACTAATTTACCCGTACCGTTTTCCGAAATTGACAGAGTAGATCAGCCCGTAAGTCTGTATGCAGCAACAAAAAAATCTAATGAACTCATGGCATACACTTACGCTCACATGTTCAAATTGCCAGTTACGGGGTTGCGTTTTTTTACTGTTTACGGTCCATGGGGCCGCCCTGATATGGCCTATTTTTCTTTCACAAAACGCATTTTGGAGGGTGTTCCTATCGATGTGTTTAACAGCGGGAATTTAGAGCGAGACTTTACTTACATTGATGATATTGTTGATGGCGTAATAAGAGCGCTGGACCATGTGCCAAACAGGTTTGACGCGCCGTACCAAATATACAACATAGGCAATAACAGCCCAGTGAATTTGTTGGATTTTATATCGACGATTGAAAACGCCACAGCTTGTAAAGCAAAGTTAAATATGTTGCCAATGCAGCCTGGCGATGTCTTTCAAACCTATGCTGATATCTCGGCAATAGTTGAGGATCTTGGCTTTCAGCCCAGAACGAACCTCAAAACGGGTATGGCTGAATTTGTTGCCTGGTATCGCAGCTATTATTAAATCTAATTTCATTTTGCAGCAGCTACGCGGCAATTCGAACACTTAGACATCAGCAGCATTTCTTCATTATCAATGCTGCTCGTGCCATTAATTGTGTAGTATTGTCCAACATCGCCTTCCGCATAAGCGGTTCACTTTTCCCATAATTCAGCTGCAATCATTAGCGAATCGATGGCTCGCCAGTTACGAGCGGAGATTATTTGGTCATTTTTATACCCGGAAAATCCCAATACCTACCGGCACTTTCAAAAAATTTTTGTGAGACGCACTATGTCCGAGAGGCATCGAATTCTTGGTTGTGTA
>JAYTVD010000231.1:0-2828 GCA_043744175.1 Phyllobacteriaceae bacterium | reverse complement strand
GCGCACAATCGCGCGGCCCATGGCAACACGTTGGCGCTGGCCACCTGATAGTTGCTTGGGGTAGCGGTCAAGATATTTCGTCAGATCGAGAATTTCCGCGGCTTTTTGAACTTTCTGGACAATCTCTGCCTTAGGGCGCTTTGCCATCAAAAGCGGAAAGCCCATATTCTCGCCAACAGTCTTGTGCGGGTAAAGCGCGTAAGATTGAAAAACCATCGCGATATCGCGATCCTTCGGTGCCACGTCATTGACCACACGGTCCCCGATACGGATTTCGCCAGAGCTGATGGTCTCCAATCCGGCAATCATGCGCAACAAAGTGGACTTGCCGCAGCCAGAGGGACCGACCAGAACGACGAACTCGCCGTCCTCAATATCAACATCCACTCCGTGCATCACCTGCACATTGCCATACCGTTTGGTTATGCCGCGAATTTTAACATTTGCCATGAAAGCTACTCCTTATTGCGGCAATTCTATTTGCATTTTGACATCGCCCTTTGGTGCAGACGCTGCCGTTTCAAATGCGTGAACACTGTCTTCAAATGCAAAGGTGCGTGTAATCAGCGGCTTTACATTGATAGCGCCAGAGGCAAGCATCCCAACACAGCGCGGGAAAACATGCGCATAGCGGAAGATGTTTTCCACCCGTGCTTCGCGCACCATCGCGGCTCCGGCATCATATGAAACAGGCTCGGTCTGGCCGCCAATCATCACGACGCACCCGCCGGGGCACAGCGCTTCAAATATCGACGATGCGGCGCGGGCATTGCCCGTCGCTTCGAACACAACTTCCACGCCCCAGCCGTCTGTCTCCGCCATAATGCGCGCAGCCACATTTTCGCGCGACACATTGACGGGCGTGATAGCGCCAAGTCGTCCGGCGATTTCTAGTTTGGCTTCGTCAACGTCCGTCACGTAAACACGGGCGCAGCCTGCTGCCAGCGCTGAAAGCGCCGTTACCAAACCAATCGGACCGGCACCTAACACCAAACCCACATCGCCGGGACGGATGCGGGCTTTTGTGGCGGCATGAATGCCGACCGCTAATGGCTCAACCATCGCTCCTTCAGCAAAGGAAACATTGTCCGGCAGCTTGAACGTAAAGTCCGCAGGATGAACGCAGGTTGGTCGCAAAATGCCATGCACCGGCGGCGTCGCCCAGAAGCGAACAGCCGGATCAACATTATACATGCCAAGCCGCGTCGAGCGGCTATGCGGATCAGGAATGCCCGGCTCCATGCAAACGCGGTCACCAACCTTGAAGCCAGTAATGTCACTCCCGACCTCGATGACTGTTCCTGCTGCCTCATGGCCAAGGATCATCGGCGCTTTGACCTCAAAGGGCCCAATCTTGCCGTGGGTATAATAATGCACGTCGGAGCCACAAATGCCGACCGTGTGTAGTTTAATGCGAAGGTCGCGCGGCCCCATGATTTCTTCGCGTTCTATGGGAAATTCGCGAAGCGAAAGTTCATGTTTGCGCTCAAGCACCAAAGACTTCATGGCCTCAGCCCTTCCTTACAATGTGAACGCCAAGCGCTACGCAGAGCGCCGTTGATATCCAAACCGACAAACCAAGCGGCTCAATAAAGCGCAGCCAAAGCATCGAAACCGCGACCCAGATGACGAGCGATATAAACAGTCGGTCAAACCAGTTGGTTTCGATGGGCAGAAAGCCGGGCTTAGCATCTTCAAATTCGGTTTCATTTTCCATTGCCATCACCCTTTCACAGCGCCGAATGTCAGGCCTGCAACGATATGTTTTTGCACCATGCCAAATACGATTAGTGCGGGGATGAGCGTAATCATCGAGATCGCCGCCATGATGCCCCATGCCGTGCCTGTGGTTGTGACATATTCAGAAAGGCCGGTTGTCAGCGTGCGGGCGTTAAAGTTGGTCAGCGTCGCTGCCAGCAAATATTCGTTCCACGCAAAAACCCAAGTGAGGATCAGTGTCACCGCCACACCGGGGCGCGCCAGCGGGAAGATGATGTCGTAAATCACCCGCCATGTCGAAGCACCATCAACAACGGCCGCTTCATCCAGCTCGCGCGGAATGCCTTCTAGCGTCGGCCGCAATGTCCAAATCGCGAAGGGCAGATTGAACGTGCAGTAAACGAGGATCATGCCGGTGCGGGTATCGGAGAGCGTAAAGTCACCGATTTTGTAAACTTGCGTCAGCAACAAATAAAGCGGCAGCAGGAATACGGCGGGCGGTGCCATACGGTTGGTAATCGTCCAGAAGAAGATACTTTCCTTGGCCTTCATGTCAAAGCGGGTCAGTGCATAGCAGGCGAAGAAACCGAGCGTCGTGACCAGCACAGCATTGCCAGAAGAAATAACCAGCGAGTTGAACATATAACCCCGCAACGTCTCACTGTTGAGGACTTTCATATAATTGTCCCAATCTACTGACGTCAAAAGCACAGATGGCGTTGTAAACAAGTCAATTGACGGCTTCACTGAGATGACGAAAAGCCAGTAGATCGGGAACAAAGTGAAAATGCTGAGAAGAGTCCACATAAGGACGGCGGGCCATGCGGCGCGAGGTTTCATCTTGGTTATCCTCTCTTATTGCGCGGGGCGATGAGGCCGACATAAAGCAGCCAGCAGATCACGATGGTGATGTAGAGCACGATCACGGAAATCGCCGAGCCATAGCCGTAGTTCGTGCGCGGAAAGACCTCCTTGAATATGTGGACGCCGATGTAGCGCGTGGCCGAACCCGGCCCCCCGCCTGTCAACATCAGCACCTCATCCACAGTACGCATGGCGTCCATTAGCCGGATAAATACTGTTGCCAAAAGCGCGGGGCGGATCATTGG
>JAYTVD010000230.1:0-2845 GCA_043744175.1 Phyllobacteriaceae bacterium | reverse complement strand
AGAGAGAATGCGATGCTCGAAGCGGAAATAACGGTCAATGGTGATGTCCTCGTGGAAGGACATATTGTCGGCCAGCTCCAAGGATTTCGGTTTGCCCTCGATGGCAACACCGGCGGTGATGATGCCAAGTCTATTCAAACGGCAGCGATGAAATCGCTGGCGCTGGAATATGATGCGCGCGCTTATCGCTTTGCAGCAGCGCCCAATGGCGACATTGCGCTCGGCTCTGATGGCTATGTACGCTGGCTCGGCGCGCCAATTGCCACGCTTGCCGCTTCCGATGAATTCCTCAAGCCCCGCGTGATTTTGCTGGCCGATGATCAGCTTTCCGGCGGCTCGCGCGACATGGTGGAAACCCGCGTCACACGCTTTGTGAATTTCCAGATCGAACAGTCTTTGAAGCCTCTGGCGGACCTTGCCGAGGGCGCAGGCCTTGAAGGCATGGCCAAGGGTTTGGCTTTCCGCATTTTTGAAGCGCAAGGCGTTATCAAGCGCCGCGATGTCGCCGATGATGCCAAGGCGCTTGACCAAGAAGCCCGCTCCAATTTGCGCAAAATGGGCGTGCGCTTCGGCGCATACCACATCTATCTGCCAGCGCTGCTGAAGCCAGCTCCGGCGCAGCTTATCACCTTGCTCTGGGCATTGAAGAACGATGCAAAGGAAAAGCCGGGCTACGGCGATGTTGTGGCAGCGCTTGCTGCTGGCCGTACGTCCATCGTTGCCGATCCTGCCTTTGAGCGCGAATTCTACCGCATCGGCGGTTTCCGCTATTTGGGCAAGCGCGCCGTGCGCATCGACATTCTTGAACGTCTGGCAGATTTCATCCGCCCGACCCTATCATGGAAAAAGGGCCTAGGCGCACGTCCTGCCGGTGCTTATGACGGCGAGCGCTTCCTTGTAACGCCTGCCATGATGTCAATTCTTGGCGCAACGGCCACCGACATGGAAGAAATTCTGCGCGGCCTTGGCTATCGCTCTGAAACGCTATCTCTTGAAGTGGTGGATGGTAACATTGCGGAAATCGACGCCGCAGTTGCCGCCGCAGCGCCAGCGCCAGAAACACCGGAAGTCATTGTTGAGCACGTCAAGAAGATCGAGATTGCAGACAAATCCGAGGTAACGGAAGAGGCAACTGCCGAAGAGGTAGCCGCTGAACCAGCCGCGCCGGAAGAGCCGAAGACTGTTCTCCTATGGAAGCAAGGCAAGTTCGAGCCGCGCCAACAAGAAGGTGCTCGTGCGAACCACAACCGACGTCCTGCACGTCCCGCTGCTGGTGCTGCCCCTGCGACGACCGACGGTGCCGCACCTGCCCAAAATCGCGGGCCCCGCCGCGATTTCAAAAAGCCACAGGGCGATGGCGAGGCCCGTCAGGGTAGTCGTCCACAGCGCGATAACCGTGATAACTCGCGCCAAGATAATCGTGGCGACGGCAAGCCTCAGTTTGACCGCAACAACAAGCGGCCGAACGATCATAAGGGCGGCGGCAAGCCAAAGGGCGACTATGCCAAGCCACGCGAAAAGGCCGAGCCAAAGTTCGATCCGGATTCGCCATTTGCCAAATTGGCCGCACTGCGCGACCAGATGAAGAAATAATCCATTTGCCGGGTTCCGAAAAACAACGGATCGACAAATGGCTTTTCTTCACGCGCGCCGTGAAATCCCGCTCGCTGGCAGCTAAACTTGCCAGCGACGGCAAAGTGAAAATCAACGGCCAAAAGACCGGTAGCGCCGCGCAAAGTTTGCGCATTGGCGACCGCATTGAGTTTGACAATGGCGATGTCGAAAAAATCTATCTCGTCAAAGGTTTAGGCGTGCGACGTGGCCCCGCGCCGGAAGCCGCTGGCCTCTACGAAGACATTACCCCGCCGCCACCGCCAAAAGATTTAGGCCTTGTTGCGGTTCACGGTGGCCGCCCCGAAAAATCTGATCGACGAGCCTATGAGAAACTGCGGGCGCAAATTTTTGATCGGGATTGAGCCTCTCACCGGTCAAATCGTCAAAAGTGGAAATAACATTTCACCATCAAACAATTTGACGCAATCACGTCACTTGATAACCCTCGCCAAACTCGCTAATCCCCGTCCTGACTTTATCCCGCCGGAGCTGATTTTCTCATGACCTACGTCGTTACTGACAACTGCATCAAATGCAAATTCATGGATTGCATCGAAGTATGCCCGGTGGATTGTTTCTACGAAGGCGAAAACATGCTCGTCATCCATCCGGATGAATGCATTGACTGCGGCGTGTGCGAGCCTGAGTGCCCGGCGGACGCTATCAAGCCAGATACTGAGCCGGGATTAGAAAAATGGCTGAAAATCAACGCAGACTATGCTGTGAAATGGCCAAACATCACCGCCAAGGGCGAGGCGCCTGCGGATGCTAAGGATTTTGATGGTATTGAAGGCAAGTTTGAGACTTACTTCTCTCCCGAGCCGGGCGAAGGCGACTAATCACCGTCTATCGCAGACGAACGCCCCACATATTAACCATAAGTTAACAGGCCAAATGCTGCGTAGCTTCGCCGCGTTAGCAATTTATTGATTCTTGACGTTTTTTGTGTTAGGAGTGTTTCAAGCCTCTGGCTGGACACAATTCTTTGCGCCACGCGCATATCATTGAAAGGCAAACATTTAACCGGACTATCTCCCTTCCGGAGCGGCTTGCTTTTGTCTTTTAGCCAGAGCCTCTCCAAAATGTGTGTCCTGCTTCAGTGTGCGCCCCTGCCCGCCATGCCCCGCCGATATGGCATCACGATTTGGTTCCGCATTGTTTGGAACCGCGCATGGAGTACAAAGCATATGGTCGTCCAACCACAAAAGAAAACATCGACACGCAACGGCTT
>JAYTVD010000229.1:0-2855 GCA_043744175.1 Phyllobacteriaceae bacterium | reverse complement strand
ACCGAAACTTCGGTTGCAGCCTCCGTGTCGCTCGACGGCACAGGCACCTATGACATGAAAACCGGAGTTGGTTTTTTTGATCATATGATGGAACAGCTGGCGCGGCATTCGCTGATTGATATGAAGATCGAAGCCAAGGGCGATTTGCATATTGATGATCACCACACGGTTGAAGACTGTGGCATTGCGCTCGGCCAAGCCGTATCTAAAGCGCTGGGTGACCGGAAGGGCATTCGCCGCTATGCAAGCGCTGATTTGCCGATGGACGAAACGCTCACGCGTTGTGCCATTGATGTTTCAGGCCGTCCCTTCCTCATTTTCAAAGTGAATTTCCCGCGCCAGAAAATCGGCACCTTTGACACGGAATTGGTGCGCGAATGGTTTCAAGCCTTTGCCATGAACGCGGGCATCACCCTGCATATTGAAAATGCTTACGGCGAAAATGCGCATCACATTGCCGAGTCTTGCTTCAAAGCATTGGCCCGCGCTCTGCGTGTGGCCATTAAGATTGATCCGCGCCAAGCGAATGTTATTCCCTCCACCAAGGGTTCATTGGCAGGCTGATGAAAACGGTTATCATTGATTACGGCTCTGGCAATTTGCATTCGGCTGCAAAAGCTTTCGAACGCGCCGCCCATGACAACAAAATCAAGGCGCAGATTATCGTTTCGAATAAGTCCGAAGATTTGGAAAAAGCCGAGCGCATTGTGTTGCCCGGTGTTGGCGCATTTAAAGATTGCCGCAATGGCTTGATGGCCATTGAGGGCATGCGCGCAGCCTTGCAAGATCAAGTGATCGTCAAAGGCAAACCCTTTCTCGGCATCTGCGTCGGCATGCAACTCATGGCCACGCGCGGTGTGGAACATGAAGTCACACCGGGTCTTGGTTGGATTGCAGGTGATGTCGTTCCCATTGCGCCAACCGATAAAAAATTGAAAATCCCGCACATGGGTTGGAACACCATCCGCCCCGAGGGCCAGCATGCTTTGCTCGACGGAATTCTTGTGGGTGACGAAGGCCTGCATGCCTATTTTGTGCACAGCTATCATTTGAAGCCAACACTGCCCGAAGACATGATCGCGACTGCGGACTATGGCGGCGAGGTGACGGCAATGGCTGGATATGACAACATTGTCGGCACCCAGTTTCACCCTGAGAAAAGTCAGGCGCTTGGCTTGGCATTGATCGCAAATTTCCTGCGGTGGCGGCCGTGAATCGTCCTCTACCGCTTGCGGGAGAGGAAAGGGGCCCGTCGCTCAGCGATGGGATAGGTGAGGGGCTGTCATCAAGCGCTTCAAACACCCTCACCTCCCCCACTGCTACGCAGCGGGTCCCCTTCCTCCCCCGCATGCGGTGGAGGACTATATGATCCTTTTCCCCGCCATTGATCTCAAAGACGGCAAATGCGTGCGCTTGAAATTAGGCGATATGAATCAGGCGACGATTTATAATGATAGCCCAGCGGCGCAGGCATTGGCCTTTGAGCAACAGGGTTTTGAGTGGCTGCATGTCGTCGATTTGAACGGTGCATTTGAAGGCCAATCTGTAAACGGTTCGGCAGTCGAAGCAATCTTAAAAGCCACCAAGAATCCTGTTCAACTCGGTGGCGGCATTCGCACTTTAGCTCATATCGAAAGCTGGCTGAACAAAGGTTTGACACGCGTTATTTTGGGAACCATCGCTGTGCGCGATCCAGCACTCGTAAAAGAAGCCTGCAAATTATTCACCGGGAAGATCGCCGTCGGCATTGATGCCAAAGGTGGCAAGGTGGCGGTTGAAGGTTGGGCCGAAGCGTCTACTCTTGGGATCATCGAACTCGCAAAAAAATTTGAAGGCGCAGGTGTAGCCGCAATTATCTATACCGACATCGACCGCGATGGAATTTTAACTGGCATCAACTGGGACAGCACTTTGGCCTTGGCCAACTCAGTCTCAATCCCCGTCATCGCATCTGGTGGCCTCGCTTCAATAGATGATGTAAAACGCATGATGCAGCCCGACGCGCGCAAACTTGCAGGCGCCATCACAGGTCGCGCACTTTATGACGGCAGACTTGATGCAACAGAAGCTTTGCAAATGTTGAGGGCAGCATAATGTTGAAAGCACGCTTAATCCCTTGCCTCGATGTCAAAGATGGCCGCGTTGTGAAAGGCGTGAATTTTGTTGATCTCCGCGATGCTGGCGACCCCGTGGAATGCGCGCGGGCTTATGATGCGGCGGGTGCGGATGAACTTTGTTTTCTCGACATCACAGCCACACATGAAAATCGCGGCACCATGTTTGATGTTGTTAAACGTACTGCGGAACAATGTTTCATGCCGCTGACTGTCGGCGGCGGTGTGCGCAAGTTAGATGATATTCGCAATCTGCTTCTCGCAGGTGCTGACAAAGTTTCAATCAACAGCGCTGCTGTTTCAGACCGTGCGTTTGTGAGAGCCGCTGCGGAAAAATATGGCAGTCAGTGCATTGTTGTGGCGATTGATGCCAAGGAAACAACACCCGGAAAATTTGAAATCTTCACCAATGGTGGTCGCAAGGAAACTGGCATTGATGCTGTGGATTTTGCTAAAGAAGTGGCTTCATTAGGTGCCGGAGAAATTTTACTAACCTCCATGGACCGTGACGGCACAGGCAAAGGCTTCAACATCGCTTTAACCCGCGCCATTGCTGATGCCATTTCCATTCCTGTCATCGCATCTGGCGGCGTTGGAACATTGGAGCATTTGGTTGAGGGCATTCGTGATGGCCATGCCACGGCCGTTTTGGCAGCCTCGATTTTTCATTTTGGAACGTTCAAGATTGGTGAAGCCAAGGCCTATATGCAAGAGGCCGGCATTCCCATGCGCGGAGCAGTG
>JAYTVD010000228.1:0-2857 GCA_043744175.1 Phyllobacteriaceae bacterium | reverse complement strand
AAAGAATACCGCGCTGATGAAATTCCTGCATCATCAGCGTCTTGATCTCAAAGCCAGACGCCCCGCGCGCGTCCGCCATTGTCAGGAATGACCAGCTCGGATGGCCGCAGACGCCGAAGACATCTTCGAGTTCATGCTGCCCTATCAAGGCGCGCAACTCGTCAATGATCCGCTGTCCCTTTGTGGCAATGCCTGCAACCACAGGTTCACGCTTCAATTTTTCAAGCGTTGCCTTCGCCGCTGCTAGCGACAACGTTTCCCCGCCGAACGTGAAGGAAAAGAAAATCTCCTCCATCAGCATCATGATGTCGCGCCGGCCGGCCACCGCTGAAACGGGGTAGCCGTTCGCCAGCCCTTTGCCGAAGGACGACAAATCGGGTGTGACGCCAAATAATTCCTGAGCGCCGCCATTGGCAAAACGAAAACCAGTGATCGTTTCGTCAAACACCAATACCGCACCTTCACGTGTGCAAATTTCACGCAATCCTTCCAAAAAGCCCGGCACTGGATAGGCAACATTCATCGGTTCAAGGATCACGGCGGCGATCTGCCCCGGCAGCTTGGCAAACAGGGCTTCGAGGCTCGCAAGATCATTATAGGCAAAGGCATGGGTTAGCGCCTGTGTCGCCTCCGGAACGCCCAAGTTACGGGCGGTGGAGCCGATATACCAATCCTGCCAGCCGTGATAACCGCACACGGCGACATGATCCCGGCCGGTAAAGGCGCGCGCCAAGCGGATACAGCCCGATGTAGCATCGGAGCCATTTTTGCCAAAGCGCACCATCTCTGCGCAGGGCACCATCTCGCAAATCAGTTCGGCGACATCGGCTTCGATGGGATGGGCAAGAGAGAGGATTACGCCACTCTTCATCTGTGCAGCGACGGCAGCATCAATTTCTGGCTCGCAATAGCCGATGGTGATGGCACATTGGCTGGAAACGAAATCAATATATTCGTTGCCGTCAACATCCCAAACATGGCTACCTTGCCCGCGCGCCAGGGCCAGTGGAGACACCCCAATAGGATATTGCGTCCGGCTTTTGCTGAAAGTCTGGCTGCCAAGCGGAATCGTCTTTTGGGCACGTTCCAGATAGGCTTCGGACTTGGAGAATTGGCGCATTGTAAAAACTGTCCTGAATAGAGACGTACTTGCTAAAGCTATTTCGCCCCGAGCGAGTGTGTCCAGTTAATGGCCGAGCTCGTATGCGAAGTGAAGCCACTTTTGAAATTGGCGATGGCCCGTTCCTTATCATCCATTGATTTGCCAGTTTCGAAAATCATGCCGACATCAAAACGTTTTCGTCCGCGCGCGCGCGCGCGCTGGAAGGCACAAAAGAGTGGAAAATGCGACAACGGTTTGTCAAAATAATCGCGGCGATAGGCTCCACTCGCATAATATGCGCAATCTCCCGCGTCGAGAATGAGCGTGCCACCAATCAGTGTACCATCCAATAGTGCTAAAATTAGATCACCTTCGCCCCGACATATTGCGTCAAATGTAATTTCCCAACTCTGCGGTGCGCGGGTCACCCGGCCCGCGACTTCGGCGTGCAATGTCTTGAACGCATTGAACTGCTCACGATCGGGGTTGGATTTATCAACCGCCTGGATGGCAAGATTTTTCTCCCCCCAGCGAACCTGTTGGCGATGGCCTTTTCGCAAATCGCGCAACAGGTCGTCATCGTCAAAAGTCAGCAAAACCTGAGACCGAACTTCGATATGTGCATCCGCTTCTTCTTTGATCAACCGAGCAGCGACCATGCCAAGCGGGTCGTTAACATGGCTCGTTTGAATTAGGGCATGAGAGAAGTCTTCGTCTCGGCCAACTGTGGCGAGTTCGCTTATGATGTCGCGCGTTACCTTGCGGCAAGCATCCTGTGACAGCCCTGATCGCAGCCAAATATGAATGGGAGAGCCAAAGCGTGTAAGTTTAGGATGGCTGGAATTATCGCATTCTACGCTGGCAGCGATGCCATCACTGTCTGAGAAAAGGAAACTATGCTGACGAAAATCGGATCCGGAAACAGCTGAGTAGTAGTTTCTACCCAAAGCTGAAAATGGCAAGCCAAACCCATCCCCAACATGCGCATCGGGAAAGTCAATGCGCTCCAACGCATTAGATTCCTTAGTTAGTCTCATGCACTTAAAGCCTTCAACCCCTAACTATCAAAATATCTTCGCGCGTCCGCCCAAACGGCAAATCGGGATTTTGTTCCACCACATACGCGTCAAATCCAGCTTTGCGCAATTCTAGCAAAAGTGAACAGATCTGCTCGTCGGAAATACCACCGATTTGCTTTGCCGCAAGCATTTTGCCGTCGGCCTCGATCTCTGCAGCGGATGTTGGCGGGTTATTGGCTTTCGTAGCTTCCCATTCTTTCTCAAAAGCCTGCCCCGCGTCGGTCGCCCTAAAACGTATCTGGCGTCCACGGCTAGGCATGTCACCCAGCAAAAATCGACCGCCGGGTTTCAGTAACGCGGCCCCGGCGAGCGCGAACGCCGTCATCTGAGTGAAATCTTGCATGGCCT
This sequence comes from Phyllobacteriaceae bacterium, assembly GCA_043744175.1. Classification (GTDB taxonomy): domain Bacteria; phylum Pseudomonadota; class Alphaproteobacteria; order Rhizobiales; family Rhizobiaceae; genus JANMEX01. Next base: position 328 of record JAYTVD010000228.1, on the reverse strand, counting down.
GCATTACAGCATAACAGATTATTCTATCAAACAATCCATCCAGAATGACATCCGGAAAGCACCCTGCCACAAGTTTGGTATGCTCAAGTGTGTGGCGCTCGTTCAGCCAATTCAGCACGTCGGGGTGGTCCACACCTACGGTTTCCCTAACGAAATGGGACAAGGGAACTAGCAGCGCCCCTGCTCCGCAACCAATATCTAGTAACCGGTGATGCGGCTCAAGCTTCAGTTTTGGGAGAATGTCGGCAATGATCCGCCGTTCGGCATCACGTTGAAAGCTGTATCGTCCGCCTTGAATAATGGGATCAAGCCCCATTTTGGCCATTTC
>JAYTVD010000227.1:0-37506 GCA_043744175.1 Phyllobacteriaceae bacterium | reverse complement strand
GCCGCTCGCCTTCGCGGCTTATCAATTATTTATCGCCCAACCGGCGGCTTATCGCGCTGACATCGAATGCCGGAACACTGCATGAAGTGGCGGATATTCTTGGCGATCATGGTTACAGCGCATCGCTTATCACCGTGCTGGAGCATATGGGCGGGCCAGCCGAGCGGCGTGTGGCGCTGAGCGTAGACAGGGCAAAAACGCAGCGCGTGGCGGAGTTCTACACGCTGGCCATTGAGTGCGTTGCCGATGTCACCTGCCGCATCCTACCTTCTGTTCCCGGTCTGCCTGACGATGCGTTTACCCATGATGGACAGTTGACGAAGCAGGAAGTGCGGGCTGCATCGCTGGCGGCGCTGGGGCCATTTCCGGGCGCTGTGTTGTGGGATGTCGGCGCGGGTTGCGGCTCGATTTCGATTGAATGGCTGCGGGCAGCACGGGGCGCAAAGGCTTACGCCATTGAAGATAATGCGGCGCGTCGCGATATGATGCAGAAGAATGCGCTGTCGCTGGGTGTGCCGGAATTGAAAATTATCGAGGGCCGCGCACCGCAAGCGCTGGTGGGACTGGCTCAACCGGATGCGATTTTCATCGGCGGCGGTGTCACGGTGCCGGGCGTGTTCGACGCTTGTTTTGAGGCATTGAAACCCGGTGGCCGTTTGGTTGCCAATGTGGTGACTGTCGAGGGCGAAGCGAAGCTCATTGCCTATGCGCAGACGCTGGGCGGGCAGCTTTCGCGCATCGCCGTTTCGCGGGCGGAGGCAGTCGGAAAGTTCACGGCGTTTAAGCCGATGATGCCAGTGACGATGCTGACAATTATCAAGGAGCGGGTATGACTGGAACATTATATGGCATTGGCGTGGGGCCGGGTGATCCTGAGCTTATGACATTAAAAGCACATCGCATTTTGCGCGAGACTTACGTCGTGGCCTATCCGCAGCTGGATACGGGGCCGAGTTTTGCGCGCTCGATTGTTGATCATTTTATTACGGCTGAGCAGCTGGAAATTCCCATAATTGTGCCGATGGATACCAAGCGGTTTCCGGCGCAGGAGGTTTATGACCGCGCGTCTGAAACAATCGCTCATCATTTGGATGCAGGCTCTGATGTGGTGGTTTTGTGCGAGGGCGACCCGTTTTTCTATGGTTCATTCATGTATTTACATGAGCGGCTGGCGGCGAAATATAATGTGGAAATCGTGCCGGGTGTATCCTCCGTCATGGCGGCAGCCGCTGCGATTGGCCGACCGCTGGCGGCGCGTAATGATGTACTGACGATTATTCCGGGACCGCTGGACGATGAGGCTATGCGGGCGCAATTAGAGCATACGGATGCGGCGGCGATTATCAAAGTCGGGCGGCATTTTGCGCGTATCCGTTCGCTGATAGAGGCGATGGGGCTGATGCCAAACGCAGCATATGCCGAGCGTGTCTCGCTGGAGACACAAAAGATTTCGCCGCTGGCGGACATACTTGAAGATACCGCGCCGTATTTTTCGATGATCCTTATTTATAAGGGTGCGGAAAAATGGGTGCTGGATTTGAAGACTGGAACGACGAAATAATGACGCCTGCAATTATCATTTTATCGCCCTCAGCATTGCCGGTGGCAGCCAAAATTCAAGCGGCACTTGGCGGCGTCATTCATGGTCTTAAGGGCCGTGTTGAGGCCGAGATCTCGTTTGAAAATACGGGCAATCATGTGCGCGAATTATTCGCCTCTGGTACGCCGATGGTCTGCGTTATGGCGGCGGGCGCCGTGATACGGTTGCTTGCGCCTGTGCTGGATGACAAGCACGCTGAGCCGCCTGTTCTCGCAGTGGCAGATGACGGTTCGGCTGTCGTGCCGCTGCTTGGCGGGCATCATGGGGCCAATGATTGGGCGCGCGAAATCAGTACGGCGTTGAGTGTTTCGGCAGCGATTACAACGGCTGGTGATGTGCGCTTTGGTGTGGCGCTGGACCAGCCGCCGGAAGGCTACGTACTGGTCAATCCGGATACCGCAAAATCGGTGATGGCGAAGCTGATTGCTGGCGAAAAGGCGCAGTTGATAGGCGATGCGCCGTGGCTAGCATCGAGCGCTATTCCTTTTGATAACAATGGCCTGATTAAAATTCATGTGACGACGAATCAGATTCAAGTCGATGAACAAACGCTTCACTTTGCGCCTAAAACTGTGGCGCTTGGCATGGGCTGCGAGCGCGGTACGCCTGCGCAGGAAGCGATTGAACTAGCTGCGAAAATACTGGGCGACAATAGCATCACGCCTCATGCCTTGGCGGGTGTTTTCTCGCTCGATGTGAAGGCGGATGAAGTTGCGGTGCAGGCGGTTGCCACACATTTTGGTTTGCCAGCCCGCTTCTTTGATGCGCCAACTTTGGCGGCTGAAACGCCGCGTTTGGTTAACCCGTCTGATGTGGTTTTTGCGGAAGTGGGATGTCATGGTGTCGCCGAAGGTGCGGCGCTGGCGGCTGTTGGGATGAGTGGAAAACTCATCGCGCCGAAGGTGAAGACCAAGCGCGTCACGGCTGCTTTGGCGCAAGCGACCATGCCTCTTAAGGCTCAGGAAATTGGTCGCGCGCGGGGCAAATTATTCGTGGTTGGCATTGGCCCCGGTTCCGATGGGTGGCGCTCGCCGGAGGCTTCGGCGATGGTTAGTGAAGCGACAGATTTGGTTGCTTACGGGCTTTACATTGATCTGCTCGGCTCGTTAGCACACGGCAAAGTGCGGCATGATTTTGATCTGGGCGCGGAGGAGTTACGCGTGCGCCATGCGCTGGAACTGGCGGGGCAGGGCAAGAGCGTGGCTCTGGTTTGCTCCGGTGACGCGGGCATTTATGCGATGGCGACGCTGGTGTTTGAGTTGCTGGATCGCGGTGGACTGACTGACGCGGCGCGGCGGGTTGAGGTGCAATGCACGCCGGGGATTTCCGCTTTGCAAGGTGCGGCGGCGCGCGCTGGTGCGCCGCTCGGGCATGACTTCTGCACCATTTCGCTGTCTGACTTGTTGACGCCTTGGCGGTCCATCCAGATGCGACTGAAGGCGGCAGCGGAAGGCGATTTTGTCATCGCGTTTTACAATCCCGTTTCCAAGAAGCGCCGTTCGCAGCTGGCCTATGCACGGGATGTTTTGCTTGAGCATCGCCCGTTTGACACACCTGTAATTCTGGCAACCAATCTTGGCCGCGACGGCGAGCAGGTGCGCGTGGTTCCGCTCGGCGAACTCGATATCAATGATGTGGACATGCTGACCGTTGTGGTGGTTGGCTCATCCGAAAGCCGCACCATGAGAACGGGCGACGGCAAGACATGGGTTTATACGCCGCGTGGCTACGCGGGCAAGGCGGGCGCTGGGATTGCGCCTGCAACAAAGGAAGCAGCAGAATGACTGTCTATTTTATTGGTGCCGGACCCGGCGCGCCGGACCTAATTACAGTGCGCGGTTTGCGCCTGATTGAGCGGTGCAAGGTATGTCTCTACGCTGGATCATTGGTTCCCGAGGAAATTGTTCACGCAGCGCCAGAGGGCGCATTGGTGATGGATACCGCGCCTATGGCGCTTGGTGCTATCATCGACGAAATGGCTAAAGCCCATGCGGCCGGCGAGGACGTGGCTAGAGTGCATTCGGGCGATCCGGCAATTTATGGCGCGGTGGCCGAGCAGATGCGGCGCTTGGATAAGCTTGGCATTCCCTATGATGTGGTGCCCGGTGTGCCCGCCTTTGCGGGCGTTGCCGCTAAGCTGAAGACGGAGCTTACGCTGCCCGAAATTGCGCAGACGGTGATTATCACGCGCACGGGCATGAAGGCCTCTGCCATGCCAAAGGGCGAGGACCTGGAGACGCTTGGCCGCTCTGGGGCGACGCTGGCCATCCATCTGTCCATCCGCAATTTGGTTTACGTGCGCGAGGCGCTCGAGCCCTATTACGGCGCGGATTGTCCAGTGGTTATCGCCTACCGCGCCACATGGCCAGATGAGCTTTACATCAAAACCACACTGGCCGAAATGAAAGAGGAAGTGCGCAAAGCCAAAATCACGCGCACAGCGCTCATAATGGTTGGCAAGGTGTTCGGCGACGTGCAGTTTAGAGATTCGGATTTATATAATGCGGACTACAGCCATGTTCTACGGAACAAGGGGAAGAAGAAGGTGGTCGCGGCATAGTCGCGACTATTCACTCAGGAAAATCTTGGGTCTCAACAGCGCCGCTCGCGACTTGCGCCAGATATTTGGCGTGGCGTTCTGCCCACGCGTCCTTTTCGGATTGTGAGATGGAAACGCCGGTGACGATGGGGTCGATGCCGGGGCTTGCTTGCTCAGTCGAATGATTGGGTGCGGTGAAAATTACTGTTAGGCAAAATATCGCAATTTTGAACATAGTACGCGCTCCGCATTCCTTTCCAAATTACGAATAAATTCATAAGAATTCGTTAAGTGGCGTAAAGGATTAGGCGTCGGCGCGGGCGATGATGATGACGGGGATTCCGAGCAGGCGGGCGGCGGCAATTTTGGTGTAGGCACCTTTGCCGCCGGAGTTGCGGCAGACAATGTGGGTGATTTTCCGGTCCATCAAAAGTGCATATTCCTGCTCCATTGAACCGGGTTTGGCGGTGATGAGTTCGTAATCTGCGAGGGCGAGCGGGGCAGGCGGAATGTCCACCATGCGCACAATAAAATGAACATCAGGGCGCGCCGAAAAAGGGGCGATGTATTGGCTGCCGAGCGCCAGCAGGATGGTCGCGCCACTGGGAATCGCGGCGATGGCGGCGGGTATATCCGTAACCTCAATCCACTTGTCACCCTCCATTTTTCCCCACTGCGGTCGCTTTTGGATGACGAGTTCTGTGCCGGTAATAAGCGCCGCCGCCTTGGCATTTTTGGATATTTGCAGCGCGAATGGATGCGTCATATCGATGAGCTGGTCGATGTGATTTTCCGTGAGATAAGCGGCTAGTCCCTCCGCGCCACCGAAGCCGCTAATGCGCACGTTGCCTGCTAACGGCGCTGCCTCGCGGGTGCGGCCTGCCAGAGAGATGGTAACGTTGTGGCCTTCGCTGACAAGCGATTCGGCCATGTCCGCAGCCTCGCGCGTGCCGCCTAAAATCAAAATATTTCTAGCCGTGCCGCGCAATGATTTTGCCCTTGCGATCGGTGATCAATATCTCGACTTTGACAGGCGCATCGCGCAGAATTTCCAGCGCCTGTTTATGCGCAAGTTTGGCAATTGGGGCGGCCATATCGAAGCCGGATTGTTGCGTTAATTCAAGCGCTTCCTGCGCCGTATTGGCTTTTTGAATCTGCGTGATGAGATTTTGATTCAACTTGTTGTCGCGGGCGATTTCGCCTAAAAAATCGAAGTCGATTTGACTGCGAGAGGAATGCAAATCCATCGCGCCCTGTGCCAGCTTTGTGAGCTTGGCAAAGCCGCCGGCAATGGTAACATTTTCTACCGGGTGGGCGCGGACATACTTCAAAAGTCCGCCGACGAAATCGCCCATGTCAATGAGGGCGGATGACGGGAGATCATAGAGTTTTTGCACTGTGTCTTCGCTCGTCGATCCGGTCGATCCGGCGATGCGGGTAAGGCCCTCCGCGCGGGCGACATCGACGCCGCGATGGATGGAATGAATCCATGCTGCGCATGAAAAGGGATGCACAATGCCGGTGGTTCCCAAGATGGACAGCCCGCCGACGATACCGAGGCGGGGGTTCCAGGTTTGCTCAGCGATTGCCGCGCCATTGGGGACGGAGATCGTTATTTCTATGTCTGACGCGATGCCTTTGGCGGCGCATAATTCACTGACCGCGGCGCTCATCAAAGCGCGGGGAACGGGGTTGATGGCGGGCTCGCCAACGCCAATCGGCAGGCCTGCTTTGGTAACCGTGCCGACGCCTTCGCCTGCGACAAAGCGGATGCCGCTGGCGGGCTGTCCAAAGCGCACGGTGGCGATTATCGTGGCACCATGCGTCACATCCGGATCATCGCCCGCATCTTTGACAATGCCCGCCGTGGCGCTGTTTTCGCCGCGCTTTTCGAGCGTCAGCGGGAAGGCGGGTTGCTCGCCTTTTGGCAGTGTGATGGTGACCGGGTCAAGGAACTCGCCGTTGAGAAGCGCGTTAAGCGCAGACTTTGTGGCGGCAGTGGCGCAGGCGCCTGTGGTCCAGCCGCGTTTCAGCGGGGTTTCCGGTTTTGCCAAGCCTGCATCTGGTTCATCTTGCATGAAGTGTTTATAGGCAAAGGAAGTGGTTTAAGGATAGTGGATTTATGAGCGCTGCACAGATGCCGGAATTTTTGCCGGGCACGGTTTGGTTGGTGGGCGCGGGGCCGGGCGACCCCGGACTTTTGACGCTGCTGGCGGCGCATGCGCTCGCACATGCTGATGTTGTGGTTTATGATGCGCTGGTGGACGAGACTTGTCTTTCGCTGGTGCGGGAGGGTGCGGCGCTGGAATATGCGGGCAAGCGCGGCGGGCGGCCATCGCACATGCAGCGCGATATTTCGCTGCGGCTGGTGGAGCTGGCGCGCGAGGGCAAGCGTGTGCTGCGCCTTAAGGGCGGGGACCCGTTCGTATTCGGGCGTGGCGGCGAAGAGGCGCTGACGCTGGTAGCGCATGGCGTCCCGTTTCGTATTGTTCCCGGCATTACGGCGGGCATTGGCGGGCTGGCCTATGCGGGTATCCCCGTAACGCATCGCGATACCAATCAGGTGGTGACATTTCTGACGGGGCACGACCAAAATGGTTTGGTACCGGATGCGATCAATTGGGAGGCCGTGGCCAAGGGTTCGCCCGTGATCGTGATGTATATGGCGATGAAGCACATCGCTGGTATTGCGCAAAGTCTGATGGATGCGGGGCGCAAGCCTAGTGAGTCTGTCGCGTTCGTTTGCAATGCGGCGATGGCCACGCAATCTGTTTTGGAGACGACCTTAGCCAATGCGGCGGCACATTGTGAAGCCGCTGAAATTGCGCCGCCTGCCATTGTGGTGATTGGCGAGGTGGTGCGGCTGCGCTCTGTTTTGGACTGGGTGGGTGCGCTGGCGGGACGGGTACTCAATAGTGATCCGCTTGATCTCAAATCCGAGCGCGAAGCGGGATGAGCGGCGGATTTCTCATAGCAGCTCCAAATTCTGGCTCGGGCAAGACGGTGCTGACGCTTGGTATTATGCGGGCGCTTGCTGATGCTGGCGTTGCCGTTGCGCCATTCAAAGCAGGGCCGGATTTTATTGATCCGGCGTTTCATGCGCAGGCCACGGGACGGGCGTGCTACAATCTTGATCCGTGGGGTATGCGACCTGCGCTAATTCGCCAACTTGCGAGGCAAGACGGGTTAACCGTTGTTGAGGGCATGATGGGGCTGTTTGACGGCGCGGCGGATGGTTCCGGCTCGTGCGCCGATCTGGCAGCGATGCTTGAACTGCCTGTGGTGCTGGCGGTGGACTGCGCGCGGCAATCGCATTCGGTTGCGGCATTAGTGCGCGGGTTTCGCGACCATCGTAGCGATATTCAATTTGGCGGGCTTATTCTCAACCGCGTGGCGACGCCACGTCACGAAACATTGCTCCGCGATGCCTTAAGCGTTTTGGATATTCCGATACTTGGCGTCGTGCCGCCTTCGGATGAATTGCATTTGCCTGAGCGGCATTTGGGGCTGGTGCAGGCGGGCGAACACGAGACGCTGGAGGCGTTTGTTGCAGGCGCGGCGCGGATTGCTGCGAAGCACATTGATGTTGAGAAATTGGCCATGTTGGGCGGTGCGCGGGCGCAATTGGATGGTGGGAATGTCATAGCGATTGCGCCACTTGGTCAGCACATTGCGGTGGCGCTGGACCGTGCCTTTACTTTTGCCTATCCGCATATTCTTTCAGGCTGGCGGCAGGCCGGGGCGGAGATTTCGTTCTTCTCACCGCTTAATGATGAAGCGCCAAGTATTCACGCAGATGCGATTTATCTGCCGGGTGGTTATCCGGAATTGCACGGCGGGCAGTTGGCTGCCAGCACGAATTTCAAGATGTCCATGCGAGAGGCCGTGCGATGTGGCACTGTTATTTACGGCGAGTGCGGCGGGTTTATGGTGCTGGGCGAGACGTTGGTGGATGGCGAGGGCAAAGCGCATGAGATGCTTGGGCTGCTTCCTGTCGTGACGAGTTTTGCCAAGCGGCAGCGGCACTTGGGCTATAGACAATTGACAGGCACTAAAAATGGTCTGTTCAAAGGGTGCTTTCGCGGGCACGAATTTCACTATTCCACACTTATCAGACAGGGCGAAGGGCAAGCGCTGTTTACCGCGCGGGATGCAAACGGTAGTGATCTTGGTTCCTATGGTTTGCAAATCGGCAGCGTTGCCGGTTCCTATTTGCACCTGATTGATACAATGGAAACGAATTGATGATTGAGCATGGCGGCGCGTTGGATCGCGCTATTTCTGAATTTGGCGGTCCGCACGAGACTTGGCTGGACCTATCGACGGGTATCAATCCGGTGGCTTATCCCGTGCCAGAATTTGAGCATGACGTGTGGGCGCGTTTGCCCGATAGCGGGCTCGAAGAGCGGGCGCTGGAGGCGGCGCGGCAGTTTTATGGGTTTAGCGAGGCAGCGGATGTTGTGGCCGCGTCGGGAACGCAGGCGCTTATACAGCTTTATCCGCATTTGGTTGGTCCGGGCGATGCTGTCGTCATTGGCCCGACCTATGAGGAACATGCGCAATCACTAGGTATTGCGGGACGTGATGTGCGTTATGAGCGCGAACTTTCCCAGATGCTGGACGAGGATATGATCGTTGTTGTGGTCAATCCGAACAATCCGAGCGGGCGGGTTATTCCCGCTGATGCGCTGGCTTTTGCGGCGTCGCGGCTTGCCGAGCGTGGTGGACTTTTGGTGGTTGACGAAGCGTTTGCCGACATGGACACTAGCGACAGCGTGGCCAAATATGCGGGCATGGATGGCCTTTTGGTGTTGAAATCATTCGGTAAATTCTTTGGTCTTGCAGGCGCGCGGCTAGGCTTTGCAGCCGGCAACGAAGAGACTATCGGCATTATCTCAGCGATGATTGGACCGTGGGCAGTGTCAGGTCCGGCACTTGTGCTGGCGGATAAGGCGTTGCGTGACGAGGCTGCTGTTACCACGATAAGAGCGGACCTGAAGCAGCGCCGCGCGCGGCTGGAAGTGATGTTTGCGAGACTGGAAATTCAAGTGCTGGGTGGTACGGATTTGTTCGTGTTGGCACGGCATTTTCAAGCGCCGTGGATATATAAGTCCTTGTGTGAAAAGCATATTTTGGTGCGCAAGTTTTCCTATCAGGCGGACTGGTTGCGCTTTGGCTTGCCTGCAAATGATGCCGGATTTGAGCGGCTGGAAGCGGCGCTGACTGAAATTATGAGCCAGATTTAGGCGGGAAAGACTATGGGATTGCGGCTGCTTACACTGGGTTTGGCACTGGCTATCGACCGCTTGGTGGGTGAGCCGGATGTTATCTGGTCGCGTATGCCTCATCCAATCGTGGTGTTCGGCAATGCGATTTCGTTTGTCGAAAAACGATGGAATGATGCGAACAAAAATGGCTATGAGCGGCGGCGTGATGGGTTTTTGGCCATTGCCGGTCTCTTGTTTTTGGCTGGTGTGGTGGGGCTATTGCTGCAGTATTTTTTCCATAAAATTGGAATTTTTGGCCTCATTGCGGAGGGCATTTTTGCAAGCATTTTCTTGGCGCAGCATAGTCTGCTGTCGCACGTGAGTGATGTGGAGATCGCACGCCGCACGCACGGAGTGGATGCGGCGCGGGTGTCAGTCTCGAAAATAGTGGGGCGTGACCCAAACCTTTTGGACGAGGCGGGCGTTTGTCGCGCTGCGATTGAGAGCTTGGCGGAAAACGCTTCCGATGGCGTCGTCGCGCCGGTTTTCTGGTTCGCTGTTTTGGGGCTACCTGGGCTGCTCATGTATAAAATGCTCAACACTGCGGATTCAATGATCGGCCATATGAATGAGCGCTATCGTGATTTCGGGCGGGCATCTGCAAAGCTCGATGATGTGGCAAATTTTATTCCTGCGCGCATTTGTGGTGCGTTGTTTGTGTTGGCAACTCTCATCATCAGCGGCGCGGCGGCGGCGCGCCGTTCGTTAAACGTGATGATGCGGGATGCGCGTTTGCACCGCTCACCAAATGCTGGATGGCCGGAAGCGGCGATGGCTGGCGCCCTTGATCTCGTGCTTGGCGGACCGCGGGCCTATCCGGGCTATGCTGTTAATGAGCCGGTGCTGAATGCGGCGGGAAGGCAGAATGCCGATGGTGAAGATATTAAAGCATCACTTAATATATGTCGCCTGATGTTTTCACTTATATTTGGTTTTGTGATTTTGGCGGCGTTGCTGAAGTAGAGTTTCGCTGACAATCAAGATATTAACGATTATCTGGTAGTTCCTTTGACCATTAGACAACTTTATGTCATTCACGTCTCACTGGGGCGCGAATAGCGGCAATGGAGACTTCCTATGAAGATTTTCAAGTCCGCCTTTGTGGCGGTGGTTCTTTCTGCAATTTCGAGCACAAGCGGCTTTGCAGCTGGCATTGTGGCCTATATTGATATTTCCTCGCAGACGATGACTGTGACGAAATACGGTTTTCCTATTCATACGTGGCGGGTTTCTACCGCGCGGGATGGCTATTATACGCCAACCGGTCAATATCGCCCGCAGCGCATGTCGCGGATGTGGTATTCCAAAAAATATGACAATGCACCGATGCCATATTCCGTGTTTTTCAATGGTGGCTATGCCATCCATGGCACAAACCACGTGAAGCAATTGGGGCGTCCCGCATCACACGGTTGTGTACGGTTGGACACCGCAAATGCTGCCAGATTTTACAGTATGGTTGAGGCCGAAGGGCGCGGTAACACGCGCATCGTCATAACCCGCTAAATATCGGGGGCGCCGCTTAGCGTGCGGCGTACTGGGCGTCAGGCCGACAACCGGTCTGCGATTAACGCTGCGCTGGTTCTGGTTTCGATGAATATTGCCGGACTATTGCTATCATTGACCAGAACATGTGCCGAGCCCTGTGGAATGATAAGCTGGTCGCTACTAGTGAGTAAACGATCTGCGCCGCCCACAATTATTTTGAGTGTTCCCGATATAATGGCAATGCTTCGTGTGAAGGTCGCGTTAATCTCAAAAAGCAAGCGCTGCTTGGGTTGAATGGTGCGCTTAGAGATGTGTACGTCATCTACGTCAGCCAAAACCTCCTCGCTTCCCCAATTGAAACTTCGGACAGACTTTTGAGGTAACTTTGCGATGTTGGACGCGATAGGTCCATGCTGATAAATATCTTTCACCGCATCTTCCGACCCGGTACGCAGCAGTAATACGCCGTCATTGCTGGTGATAATTTTGGTGTCTTTATAACCACAGACTTCAATAGGTATTATCGTATCTGGATGGCGCTGCATGATGGACGGATCGCGAAAGGATTGGACGATGCGGCAATCATCGCTAGCAAGATAGACCGCAACGTCATTCAAATTTGGGGTGATAAGTTCGACCATTCCCGGGCGTCCGACCAAACGCAAGAAATCGCCGCGTGGACGTATGACGTGACCGGCATTATCCGCCAATTGCAATGCGTTGCGGCAGGCCGATATAAGTGTCGGAAAATTCGTTGATAGCCGATCCAAAAGCAGCGCTGCAGGGACCGCACCCACGCACGACAGTGCGCATCTCGCTCATTGCTGATATGACATCGGGGTTGCGATCAACTTGGAACGAGTTTACGGCAAACAGCGTCTTACCAGGTATCCTTTCACCCAATTCAAGGCTGAAGCTGAGATCGATGCTGGGGCTGCGACTAGCCATCAATATTGCCAACTGCCCGGCCTTCGAAGCCATTGCCATCGCGGACAATCCTTCAAATGCGTGAACGAAATTGTCCGCATGAAAACTGGCGGGAATGATGGCAAGTGGGAGTGAATCTGGTTCATCAGTCTCCATCATAGCGGCCAGAACGACGGCTGTTCCCGAGCCTATCCCCGATGGCACCAGCAGTATTTTCGACTGGGGATAGTGATGGGCAATGATGGATAGCCCGTCCTTTGCCGCAGCCTCGCTTAGTATGATTATTGGGGCGGCGAACTGTTTGATCTTTGCCAGGGCATCAATTATTTGTGCTAATGGCGCGTCAGTATTTTGGTTTGGGCGCACGCAAAAGGGGCGCTCGGGCGTGGAAAGCGGCCAGAGGCGGCGCTGGCGCGAGGACGCTATGATGACAGGGCGGGATGACAGAATTGCGGGAGCTGCGCTCATTAAAAAACTCACTTGGCTGGGAATAATATCCAACAAGAGGAGTAAGCACTTACACTAAGTTTTGTGGTTGTGTGATGTTCCCGCTTTCCGTGAAGAAGGTTGTGTCAAACTCACTTCCAGCGCTTGTGAAACCACATCCACTGGTCCGGATATTCGCGTACCCAGCCTTCAACGATGTCATTTATCATCTGGCAGGAGCCATCGATATCGACTTTGCCTTTGGCAGTTCTCGGCAGTTCTATTTTGTCAAAAAGCTGTAAGCGAAACCGTCCACCGGGTAAGCGGATGCAGCGGGCGGGATAAATGTCGGCATCAAATTGGCGGGCAAGGCGTGGCAGTAACGGGCTTGTGAGCGCCGGACGTCCGAAGAAGTTTACTTCGCTACCGTTGTGGAAATATTGATCGACCAACATGCCGACATTGCCGCCATTGTCCAATATTCCGGCCAGCGACCAGACTGCTCCCGCCTTTGATGGTACGAGATGGCCCATGTTGGTGCGCCGTGCATGAAGCACTTTCTTGGCGATGTGCGGGTTGTTTGGCGCACGAAAAAGCGCAGTGACTTCAAGGCCGAAGGTAGCGGCGCAGACGGGCAATAGCTCAAAGTTTCCGGTATGGGCGGTGAAGAAAATGCGGGGGCGCTTTTCCGCTTGCAGGCGCTCGAATATCTCGCCACCTTCCACTTCAATGAGACCGGGTTTTGTTGCGTGCGGGTCATAGTCAAAAATCTGATCCAGAAAGACGTATTCGGCCAAAAGCCGCGCCATGTTGCCCCACATGCCGAGCGCAATTTCCTTGCATTCTTCCTCGGATTTCTCTGGAAAGGCGGCGCGGATGTTGGCCATCGCAACGCGATGGCGACCAAAGAGCGGCCCTATGCGTCGTGCGGTGCGGTCCAGCAGATTGGTCGCGGCGACTGGTGGTAGAAAGCTGAGGAGGCGAAGGATGAGAAACGTAAGCTGCGCGACGAGCCACATTTCAACATGGCGGAATTTGCGCCATAGACGATAGAGTGCGAGTTTCAAATGATTAGCCTGCTACTGCTTTGTGCAAAATTGAGTTGATCAGCGTCTGGTACGGCATACCCTCGCGCTTTGCTCGCGCCTTTAGGCGTTCGAGGTCATAATTTGTTACACGTAGCGAGATTTTCGTGCGCTGTTCGTTTTTTTCACGAATTTCATTCAGCGTAAATCGAGCAGCCTCTTGAAGCTCTTTGAGGCTTTCAGGTGTGAGGCTGCTGGGGCCGGGGACATAGCCGGGCACGCTAACGGCTTCATTTATAGCCTCAATCAACTCGCGCTCTTCGTCGTCGATATACGCGCTAACGTAAGGTTCTTTACCCATTTTTCTTATCCTCAAGATAGATTTTCGTGTAGTCTCGGCTCGGGTATAAAGTTTTGAGAAAAATTTCGTTCTCGTCGCCAACAAAGGGAACGACGTAGGCGTAATTTAGAATCCGAATAATATACATCGTTTGGTGAGGAAACTTGGAGCTTGGATTGGGTATCTCATCAAGGATGTCCCCGTTCACAATCGCCGCAGCACATTCCTCAAATCCAACATGGCCTCGCGTTGGATCATTACGAAGCAATTTTGACTTTTCTTCATTCCATACTATCCGTCTCATACATACACTGTATGGACAAAGTGTGGCAAGTCAAGAATTGCTGTTACGCCACCCGCAGGATGATTTTACCGAATACATCGCGGGTTTCCATGCGCTCTAAGGCCCTATCAATGCCCGCGAAATCGACTTCGGTGTCGATAACCGGCGCAACAAGCCCTTGAGCCATTTTCTGCATGGCATCTGCCATGTTTTCCATGCGACAGCCGAAGGAGCCGAGCAGTTTTAGCTGCTGCTGGAAGAGCATCATCAGATTTATGGTCGTAGAAACGCCGGAAGTTGAGCCGCAGGTGACGAGACGGCCGCCGCGCTTCATGCAGAGCATTGAGCCTGCCCATGTATCGGCGCCGACATGTTCGAACACAACGTCCACGCCCTTTTTCTTGGTGAGCTTGCGTGTGACGCCTTCAAACCTGTCTTCGCGGTAATTGATGACATGGTCTGCGCCAAGCGCTTTGGCTTTTTCGATTTTATCGTTTGAGCCAACCGTGGTGATGACCGTGCAGCCGATTTTCTTGGCAAGCTGAATGGCGGCCGAGCCGATGCCGGAACCGCCAGCGTGGATGAGAATGGTTTCGCCGGGTTGGAGCTTGGCATTGTCGAAAAGCATATGCTCGACCGTGCCGAATGTGACGGGGGCGACAGCCGCGCCGATGTCGCTTACGCCGGGAGGGGCGGGGACTAGTTGGCGGGCAGGGATGTTGACTTGCTCGCAGGCAAAGCCGCCGAGATGGAAGCCATGCACGCCGGAAACATGCTCGCATAAGTTATCGCGGCCCTCACGGCAGGGCTTGCAGAGCCCGCAAATGCGCGCGCCGTAAATTGAGACAAGCTGACCCGGCAGTACATTGGATACGCCTGCGCCAATGGCGGATACGATGCCGGAGGCTTCCGCGCCGATGGTGAGCGGGAGTGTGCGCTTGGCAAATGCCATGCCGCGCCAGCCCCACACGTCAATGTGGTTTAGCGCGACGACTTTAATATCGACGGTGACTTCGCCGGGACCGGGGGCTGGCGGCGCATCCACGTCACGCACTTCGATACGGCGGTCTTCAATTAGTTGTAGGGCGCGCATATGCGGCGGTCCTTTTCAAATATTATCGTAAAAGGGGATTAGTGTGCTTCGCGCGCCATGACAAGGCAGCTATTTTGCCCGCCAAAGCCAAACGAGTTGGAAAGCACCATAGAAACATCGGCGTCGCGCTTCACGTTTGGTACTGTATCCAACGGAATGGCAGGGTCCGGCATATCGTAGTTGATCGTCGGAGGAATGGTTCCGTGCAACATGGTTAGGAACGAGAAGGCAGCTTCCACGGCGCCAGCGGCTGTGAGCGTGTGGCCAATCATCGACTTGTTCGATGAGACCGGGATTTTTGCGATACGCTCGCCAAAAACTGTAGAGATCGCCAGTGCTTCCATTTTGTCGTTTTCCGGCGTCGAAGTGCCGTGGGCGTTGATGTAATCAATCGCCTCTTCATTGATGCCGGCATCTGCCAGCGCAGCGCGAACGGCGGCGATGGCGGGCGAGGCGTCGGGCTTGGAGCGGGTGCGGTGGAAATCATCAGCCTTCTCGCCGCAGCCTTTGAGGATGCCAAGCACCTTTGCACCGCGCGCGATGGCGCTTTCAAGTGGTTCCATTACCAACGCTGCGGAGCCTTCGGCCATGACGAAACCGTCACGGTCTTTGGAGAAGGGTTTGGCGGCTTTGTGGGCTGGATCGTTGTGCGTGGAAAGCGCAGACAAAAGCGAGAAACGGATGAGCGATTCCGCGCTGACAGATCCATCTGTACCTATGGACAAAACGCGGGTGGCTTCGCCGCGACGGATGGCTTCCACGCCGAGCTGGATGGCTGTTGCGCCGGATGCGCAGGCCGTGGACAGAGTTACGGGCAGGCCGCGTGTGCCGAATTTTGATTGTAGCCGCTCGGCAATGGCACCGAACTGGGATGCGTCGAAAAATTCCGGATGTCGGCTTGCACGGCACACTTCAAGCAGACGCTCATAGCCAGCAGCGCTATCAGCAGCAATCTCGCGCTCTAGAGCAAAGCGGTGCTGCCATTCAAGTTCGACAGGCGGGGCTGCCAGAAACAACGGTCCGCCGAAGGGGCCGGAAAGGCCTGCTTGTGCGATGGCTTCCTCGGCAGCGGATGAGGCCAGCGCCAATGATAGTAGCGATGCGCCTTTGAGGCTTGCATCGAGGAAATCCACGGTTCCGGCGATGCGGGTGTTCAGCAAATCGGTCGGGAAGCGGGTGATTGTGTGGATGCCGGACTGGCCCGAGGTCAGGGCTGCCCAGTTGTCTTCCTTGCCTTGGCCGAGCGATGTAACGACACCGATGCCAGTGACGGCAACGAGTGGGCGGCCTAGATGATCTTTATAATGATTAGCCATCAGATTACGCCTTCGTCACAAGGGCAGCGCCTTCGCTGCGATGATAGCCAACGGTGAGCGCTAACGCACTATCAATTGATTTTGGCGCCGCTTTTTCATGAGCATCATCAATGGGCGGTAGGCTTGCCCGTTTGGAAACGCTAAGAGCGGCAAGCGCGACCGCGAACGGGAATTGCGCTTCTTTCATATGGCCGGTAACGCCTGCAAAACCACGAACGGCGGTGCCATAAGGCGCAACAGCGACTTCGGCCTTGGTGGCATCGTGCGCACCGGAAGCGCCTGAAAAAAGAATATCAGCGCCTGAAGGGCTGACATTTTCAAGAACTGAACTGATGCTTTGTTCTAGATCGCCATTGCGCGATGCCTGATTGCCGGACACTGACGCGAGCTTGGCATAGGCACGCGCGCCGCGACCCTCTGCGTGTGCTCTTGATTCGAAAACCAAGAATGCGGATCCGGAACCGGTAATTACACCGCCGCCTGCGCTTCCCTGACGGGACCACAGAGACGACCAGCCGTCGCGTTTCAAAAACCCGTTAAGTTCGTATGACAGACAAATGTCCAAATGTTCGGCGTTAAGCGCCGCGCCGACCAATATATGCGTGCTTTGGCCGGAGCGAATACGGGCAACGGCAGTTTGAAGCGCTGAGATGCCCGCGCCTTCTTCGCCCATAAATGTCCGCGAGGAGCCGGTGACTTGGTGCACAATGGAGATGTTACCCGCCAGCAAGTTTGAAAGCTGGGCGAGAAAAAGGGTGGGGCGAAGCTCGGTGGTGAGCTTTTCGTTGAGCATCACATCGCGATCATTACGGGTGCGAGAGGCGTCAAGAATTTGAGTGTCAACGCTGACATCGCGCTCACCGCCGCCCGCGGCAACGATGAGGTCCATCGAGGTTGTTAGCGCCTCGTTTTCCTTCATGCCGGCGTCGGCGAGGGCGAGGCCAGCCGTATAGGTGCCCAAACGCTGCCATTGCTCCATTTGGCGCTGTTCTTTACGCGGGATTTGCAATGCCCAGTCAACCTCAGGCAAAGGATGCACAACGTAGGGCGCAAAGCTTTCGGTATTGAGGCGCGGGGCGCTATTGGCACTTAGCGCATCCCAGTTGGCATCCGTCCCTTCGCCTAATGTCGAAAGAAGGCCAATGCCGGTGATGAGAACATCATTGCCATTCATGGCTGATATCACGCCTTCTTGGCAGCAACGAGCTCGTCGATTTTTGCGCAGAGATTCTTCAGGACAAAATATTCTTCCGTCGGCGCGCGGCCTTCGTTGACGTCCTGAGTCCATTGCTCAAGTGGCACCTTAATGCCGAAAGCCTTGTCGATTGCGAACACGATATCGAGGAAATCGAGGCTATCAATGCCCAAATCATCAATCGTATGGCTTTCCGGAGTGATGCTATCACGATCAATTTCGCTGGTGTCAGCAATAATATCAGCAACTTTGTCAAATGTGGACGACACGGGCAAAACCTCATCTAATTAGTGGAGACTGGCGTGCAGATAGGGGTAAGAAACGCCCATCGCCAGTACAGTTGGCGCTGTCTAGCCTTTTTTGACGCTTTGGGAAAGCCCGAAAGTCCGTTTCGTTACAGGTTGGTATTTTGCGTGATTGTCATGGTTCACCGCCATTGTGTTTCAGAGACCAGCGCATTAGGAATGCTGGCATAAAATTTGGAGCAATTTCGTGGATATTTTTGGGCAGATAGCGGATGGTGACGCCGTTCAAATCGTTGAAATCTCGGGCGGTGGTTTGACTGCGAAAATCATCAGCTGGGGTGCTGTGGTCCAGGATTTGCGCCTTAAAGGCCATGATGCGCCGCTGGTGCTTGGGTTTGATAATTTCGACGATTATCCTGAGCATTCTAAGTATTTTGGTGCCAATTGTGGGCGCAATATCAACCGGATACGCAATGGCGAGCTGGTTATTGATGGTATCACTTATGAATTAGAGAAGAATTTTCGCGGCAAGCACAATCTTCATGGCGGTACGCAAGGCATAGGCACGCGCAATTGGACGTTTGTTGCTGTGTCGCGTGACGAGGCAGTGTTGGAAATTCGCTGCCCTGATGGAAATATGGGTTTTCCAGGTAATCTTGATGTGCGCTGCACTTACCGCGTTTCGGGCAAAGGTGTTCTTTCTGTCGTGCTAGAAGCGGTGACGGACAAGGCAACTGTCTGCAATCTGGCGCATCATGGCTATTTTAATTTGGAAGATGGCGGCCTTAGCGACATACGCGATCATCAGATGCAAATCTTTGCGGATGCTTATTTGCCGACAGACGATGATTTGATTCCCGATGGCCGCGTGTTGCCGGTGAACGAAACGACACATGATTTCCGCGAACCACGCGCTATTCGCCGCGAAGTGGGTGGCGAGCAAGTTGTCTATGACAATAACTGGTGCCTGAGCGCTGCACGTGGAGCCATGCGGGCCGCTGCACACGTGACTGCGCGGACTTCTGGTGTAACACTTGATGTTGTGACGACTGAACCTGGTTGCCAGTTTTATGCCGGAAATACGTTGCCAGCGGGTCCGAACGGACTGACCGGCAAGCCCTATTTTGCCTATGCAGGTTTCTGTTTGGAGACGCAGCTATGGCCGGATGCCACGCATTATGCGTATTTCCCGACCACGATATTGCGCCCGGGTGAGGTGTCACGGCAGGAGACGGAATATCGGTTTACAAAGGCGTAGTCGGGAAGCCATTAAGGCCTTAGCGACGTTGGTGCTCTTGCAAACTTATGCGCAAACGCCCGCGAAAACGCAGCGGCGCTGGAAAAACCCGTGCGGGTGGCGATTTCAGTCATGGGCAGTTTCGTGTCAGTCACCATTTTGCGGGCAGCAGCGAGGCGCAGGCCAAGGTAATAGTGGCCCGGCGTTTCGCCGATTAGTTTTTGAAATGCCAGTTCCAGAGTGCGAGCAGTGATGTTCAGGCGTTTGGCGATGATGGATATCGCGAGCGGCGCGTCGATTGAAGCCTCCATGATGCGGATGGCGGACGCCACGCGCGGATCGTGCTTTTCGAGCTGGCCAAGAGATATCAGTGGCTGGCTTTCGGACGGGGCGTGGGGCTGGTCATAGACGAAGACATTGGCAACGTTCAGCGCCATTGCCATGCCTTGGCGCGAGCGAATGAGATGGAGCATTAGATCAAATGCTGGTGACGCGCCGCCGCATGTGAAAACTGAGCCGTCGATAACGTAGCGATCCGGTTTCACATTGCAGAGCGGGAACGCGGCACGAAAATCTTCGGCATCTTCAAAATGCGTTGTGGCGGCGCGGCCATCCAGCAATCCTGCACGACCGAGTAGCCAAGTACCAGCTTCAATACCGCCAACGGCGCGGGCGCGGCGTCCGGCTTTGCGCAGTCCTGCTAGAAATGGTCCTTTGGTGTAGGGGGCAGTGCCGAATCCGGCGATGACGATTAGCACTTCATGGTGTGCGTCCGAATCGAATTTGCCGGATACCGCAACAGGTATGCCGCTTGTCGTCAGTGGATTTGCGCCGTCCGGAGAGACGATGTTCCACCGGTAAAGTTGTTCGCCCGCGATGCGGTTTGCGGCGCGTAGCGGGTCGATGGCCGAGGCAACGCACAAAATCGACGTGCCGGAGAGCACCAGAAACGTGATGTTCAGCGTTTCATTGTCAGAAATAAAGAGTGAGCGCTGTTCGTTTTTCATCAAGACATATTCGTAATATGCAAAGCAGCAATTTTCAACTGATTCATGATGGGTGAAATTTTGGGAGAGATTTACATGCCACTGACTATGAATCGCGAAGTGTTTATCACCTGTGCTGTGACGGGTTCCGGTGGCACGCAGGACCGCTCGCCGCATGTGCCACGCTCGCCCAAACAAATCGCTGACAGCGCGATTGATGCAGCCAAAGCAGGAGCGGCGATTGTGCACTGCCATGTGCGTGACCCGGAGACCGGCAAGCCGCGACGCGATGTGCATTTATATCGTGAAGTGACTGAGCGCATTCGTGACGCCAATGTTGACGTGGTGCTGAACCTCACCGCTGGTATGGGCGGCGACATGGTGTTTGGCGATGTGGAAAACCCGCTGCCCTTAAAAGTGCAAGGCACGGATATGGGCGGCGCGACCAACCGTATGGAGCATGTGCGCCAGTGCCTGCCGGAAATATGCACGCTGGATTGCGGCACGATGAATTTCAACGAAGCTGACTATGTGATGACCAACACGCCCGGCATGTTGCGCACCATGGGCAGCATGATGACGGCGCTTGGCGTCAAGCCGGAGATTGAGGCGTTTGATACGGGGCATCTGTGGTTTGCCAAGCAGCTGGTGGAAGAGGGCGTTTTGAAGCCTGATGCCTTGGTGCAGCTTTGCATGGGTGTGCCCTGGGGCGCGCCGAATGATTTGAATACATTTATGGCGATGGTCAACAATGTGCCGTCCACATGGAACTGGTCTGCCTTCACTTTGGGCCGCGACCAGATGGCCTATGTGGCGGCGGCGGTCCTGGCAGGCGGCAATGTGCGCGTCGGCTTGGAAGATAACCTCTGGCTCGGCAAGGGCGTGCTGGCAACCAACGCGCAGCTGGTGGAGCGCTCGGTGACGATTATTGAGAACATGGGGGCGCGGGTGATCGGGCCTGACGAAGTGCGGAAGAAGTTGAATTTGACGAAGATGGCGGTGGTGGCAGCATGATTAAAATCAACAAAGCAGCGTGCATCGGTGGTGGTGTTATCGGCGCGGGGTGGGTCGCCCGTCTTGTGCTCAACGGCATTGATGTTTCGATTTTTGATCCAGATCCGGAGGCCGAGCGCAAGGTCAATGCGGTGATGTTGAATGCCCGCGCGGCGTACAAACAGATGACGCCAAATTTGCCGAAAGAGGGCAAGATTACCTATTCCAAGACGCTGGCCGAGGCGGTGGCTGGTGCGGACTTGATCCAAGAAAGCGTGCCGGAACGGCTGGATATTAAGCACAAGGTATTGGCGGAGATTGACGCTCATGCCAAGCCTGATGCCCTGATCGGCTCGTCCACTTCGGGCATCAAGCCTAGCGATATGCAGACTTCGATGGCCCGTCCTGAGCGGCTGGTGGTCGCGCACCCGTTTAATCCGGTTTATTTGTTGCCGATTGTTGAGATCGTTGGTGGCAAGGCGACTACCAAGGAATACACCGAAAAAGCGCGGGCGATTTATGCTTCAATCGGCATGAAGCCGGTGGTTATTCAGAAGGAAATCGAGGCGTTCGTTGGCGACCGATTACTGGAAGCGGTATGGCGCGAGGCGCTGTGGCTTATCAAGGATGGCATCACGACGGTTGAAGAACTCGACGATATTATGCGTTACGGGTTCGGCATTCGCTGGGCGCAGATGGGCATGTTTCAGGTCTATCGTATAGCGGGCGGCGAGGCGGGTATGCGCCACTTTATGGCTCAGTTCGGGCCGTGCCTGAAATGGCCGTGGACCAAGCTGACTGATGTGCCGGAGTTCAATGATGAGCTGGTTGATTTGATTGCCGGCCAATCCGACGATCAATCCAGCAAATGGTCGATCCGCGAACTCGAAGCCATACGCGATGAAAACCTCGTGGCAATTATGGCGGCGCTTTCCAAGACCAACAAGGGCAAGGGCTGGGGCGCGGGCGAGCTGCACAAGGATTATGTTAAGCAGCTTGCCAAGAAGGCTGGCGTTTCGCCTGCGGCGGCGAAAGCCAAGGCGACTAAGCCTGTGAAAAAGAAGGCGTGATTTCATGAATTTTGGCCTGACAGAAGAACAGAACCTCATCGTTGAAACCACCCGCGCGTTTGTGGAGAACGAACTTTATCCCCACGAAGCGGAGGTGGAGCGCACGGGCTTTTTGCGCATGGATTTGGTTAGGGAAATTCAGGCCAAGGCGATTGCGGCGGGACTTTATGCGGCCAATATGCCGGAAGATGTGGGCGGGGCGGGGCTGGATACGCCGACGTGGCTGCTCTACGAAAAGGAACTCGGCAAGGCGAACTATGCGTTGCACTGGACATGTGTTGCGCGGCCATCGAACATTCTTTTGGCGGGCACGGCGGAGCAGCGCGAGAAATATCTCTTCCCGTGCATTAAGGGCGAGAAGTGGGATTGCCTTGCTATGACTGAGCCCGGCGCGGGTTCGGATTTGCGCGGCATGAAGGCATCGGCTCGCCAAGATGGCGATGACTGGATCTTGAACGGCACCAAGCATTTCATTAGCCATGCCGATATCGCAGACTTTGCTATCGTGTTTATGGCGTCCGGCGAGGAAGACACGCCGCGTGGTAAGAAGAAACTGATTACGGCTTTCTTCGTCGACAAGGGCACACCAGGATTCACGGTTCGCGATGGCTACCGCAATGTTTCGCATCGCGGCTATACAAATGCCGTGCTGGAATTTGACGATTGCCGCCTGCCAAAATCTCAAGTGTTGGGCGAGGTGCATAAGGGCTTTGAAGTGGCCAACCAATGGCTGGGTGCAACGCGGTTGCAGGTGGCCTCTACTTGCCTCGGCCGTGCCGAACGGGCGCTGGCGTTGGCGATTTCTTATGCGGCGGAGCGCAAGCAATTCGGACAGGCGATCGGCAAGTTTCAGGGTGTGTCTTTCAAACTTGCGGACATGGCGATGGAGCTGAAGGCGGCGGAGCTTTTGACGCGCGAGGCGGCGTGGAAATTTGACAATGGCACGGTGACGGAAGCCGATATGTCGATGGCCAAACTCAAGGCCACGGAAATGCTGGCATTTGTTGCGGATGAGGCAATCCAGATTTTCGGCGGTATGGGGCTGATGGACGATCTGCCGCTGGAGCGCATTTGGCGCGACGCGCGGGTGGAACGCATTTGGGAAGGCACCAGCGAAATTCAGCGTCATATCATTTCGCGCGAATTGTTGCGAGCCGTGGGGGGCTGACACTTTATGGCCTCGCCCTCGCTCAAGGAAACGGACCTCTATCAACCAATCAAGCAAATGCTTGAGGGGCAGGGCTATGTAGTCAAAGGCGAGATTGGCGCGGCGGACGTGGTGGCGGTGCGGGGCGATGACGAGCCTGTTATTGTTGAGTTGAAGACAGGATTTTCGCTGTCGCTGTTTCATCAGTGCATTGCGCGACAGGCAATGACGGATGCGGTGTATGTGGCTGTGCCTCGCAGTATGGGTCGCGCGTTCTTAAAGGCGCTGGCGGATAACAAGGCGCTGTGCAGGCGTCTGGGTTTGGGTCTGATTACGGTGCGCCTTGAAGATGGATTTGTCGAAGCCCATTGCGATCCGGAACCTTACAAACCGCGCCAATCCAAGGTGCGCAAGGCGCGGCTTTTGCGCGAGTTTGCACGGCGTGTGGGCGACCCAAATAATGGTGGCGCAACACGGCGGGGCATTGTGACTTCGTATCGTCAGGATGCGCTGAAAGTGTTGCGGCTGCTCCATGATGCTGGTGCGATGAAGGCATCGCATGTGGCGGTGCAGGCGGGTGTGAAGTTGGCGCGGCAGGTTATGGCAAACGATCATTACGGGTGGTTTGAGCGGGTGCGGGTGGGTGTTTATGGGCTGACGCCGAAGGGAGTGGCGGCTGTGGTTGAGTATGCGGGCGAGCTAGAAAAGATGGCATTGGCTTTGAGTTTGGCTGAAATTGGGGAAGCAGCGTGAGCGGGTTTGAAGATGTAAATGCTTGCGAGATCGGTGCGAGACGCCCCCCTCTGTCCTGTCGGACGTTCGTTCGTTTGCAAAGCTTTGCTTTGCATTCGCTACGCGAACCACTCCTCAACCCACCGCGAGGGGGGAGATCGGGTTGCACGATGGCTTTCGCCAATTATCAAATAACAGGGTTGCACGAACATCGCGGATTAGCGATCTCCCCCCTCGCTGGGGAAATGCCGACAGGTAGAGGGGCGCGTGCCGCGCTCTATAATTTCAGGAGCAGTCAACTTTGACCCGCTTAGAGCGCCTACTGCGCCCCAAAACCATCGCTGTGCTTGGTTCCGGCTGGGCGGTCAATGTCATTGAGCAATGCCAGAAAATGGGTTTTGCGGGGCCGGTTTGGCCGGTGCACCCTACCAAGGCGGAGGTAGGCGGGCTGAAGGCTTATGCTTGCCTGCAAGACTTGCCAGCCGCGCCGGACGCCGTGTTTATCGGGGTCAACCGCCACGCCACAGTGGAGGTGGTGGCGGAACTTGCGGCGATGGGCGCGGGCGGAGCGATATGCTTTGCATCCGGTTGGACCGAGGCTGGCGAGCCGGAATTGCAGGCCAAGCTCATTGAAGCGGCGGGCGATATGCCGATCCTTGGGCCCAATTGCTATGGTGTTATCAATTATCTGGATGGCGCGTTGCTGTGGCCGGATCAACATGGTGGCAAGCGCGTCGAAAAGGGCGTGGCGCTGCTGTCGCAATCGTCCAACATTGTTATCAATATGACAATGCAAAAACGCGCATTGCCGGTGGCCTATGTTGCCTGTCTTGGCAACGCGGCGGTGGTTGGTTTGGCGGAGTTGGCAGGTTCGCTTTTGGCCGATGAGCGGGTCACCGCGATTGGCATGTATATCGAAGGTATCGACGATGCAGCGGCGTATGCCAAGCTGGCGCAGGAAGCGCGGGCGGCGGGCAAAGGTATTGTCGTTATCAAATCCGGAAAGACGGAAGCCTCTCGCACCGCCGCGCAATCGCATACTGCATCACTAGCCGGCGGCGGCGCTGCTTCTTCGGCGTTTTTGGCGCAATGCGGTGTGGCGGAGGTGAACTCTCCTGCGGAACTCATTGAAACATTGAAGATTTTCCATATTCATGGGCCGCAGATTGGTACGCGTATATGCTCGCTTTCGTGCTCGGGCGGCGAGGCTGGTTTGGTCGCGGATTTGGCGGCACCGTTTGAGATTGACTTCGCGCCGCCATTAGATGCGACGCGGGAGCGGCTAGGCGAGATACTCGGACCAATTGTGACAATTGCCAATCCGCTCGATTACCACACGTTCATTTGGGGCGACGGGCCGCGCACGACGGATGTGTTTACAACTATGTTGTCGGGCTATGATGCTGGCATATACATTATTGATCCGCCGAGGCCAGACCGCTGCGACCCAGCATCGTTTCAGCCTGCGCTGGTTGCAATTGTATCGGCGCAAAAAGCGACGGGTATTCCGGCCTTCGCCGTTTCCTCCTTGCCAGAGAATTTTGATGAAGAGCGGGCGGTCGCTTTGCTCGATCAAGATGTTGTTACGCTGATGGGGCTGGAGACGGCGCTGGCTGCGGTTAAAGCGGCGCAGACACCTGCCGGAGTGACTGGCTGGCGGCCGGCGAAACCTGCCAGTGTTTTAGAGTCGTGGCTGCTTGACGAGGCGGAAGGCAAGGCGCTGTTGGCCAAGGCGGGTGTTGCAGTGCCGCGTAGTGTCACGGCGACGTCGCTAGATGAGCTAGCTTTGATGACGGCAAATCTGGTTGCGCCGCTAGCGCTGAAGGGGCTTGGCTTTGCTCACAAAACCGAAGCGGGTGCAGTGCGGCTTGGGCTTTCATCCGTGCGTGGACAGGCTGAAATGGCCGGTGCGACGGGCTATCTTGCCGAAGAGATGGTGACGGGTTCCGTTGCTGAAATGCTGATCGGTTTGCGGCGTGATCCGGTGTATGGCGTGACGCTAACGATCGGCATGGGCGGTGTGACGGCGGAAGTTTTGGCCGACACGGTGACGCTCGTGCTGCCAGCAGGCGAAGACGAGATTTTGGCGGCGCTAAAGCGCTTGCGGTTGTGGCCGCTCCTTGATGGCTATCGGGGCAGGGCGAAGGCGGATGTCGGCTCGGTGGCTAGAATTGGCGCCATGCTTGGTGCGCTGATCGTTGCGGATAAGAGTATTGAAGAAATTGAGATCAATCCCGTGATGGTCAAAACCATCGGCGCAGTAGCCGTCGATGCGCTGGTGCGGGTGGCGAAATGAGGAGTGCTCGACATGTCTGAGTTTATCACGACGCGCCGCGAGGGCGGCATATTGGAAGTCACGCTGGATAGGCCGAAGGCCAATGCGATTGATCTGAGGACCTCGCGCCAGATGGGCGAGACGTTTAAGGCATTCCGTGATGATCCGGAATTGCGCGTGGTCATTGTGCAGACGGCGGGCGATAAGTTTTTTTGCGCGGGTTGGGATTTGAAGGCGGCGGCTGGCGGTGATGCTGTGGATGGCGATTATGGCGTTGGCGGGTTTGCGGGCTTGCAAGAACTGCGCGACATGAACAAGCCGGTGATCTGTGCGGTGAACGGCATGGCCGTTGGCGGAGGGTTTGAACTGGCGCTTTCCTGCGACATGATTTTGGCCTCGGCGCATTCGAGTTTCGCGCTGCCGGAAATCCGCGCTGGAACCCTGGCGGATGCGGCGACTATAAAACTCCCGAAACGCATACCCTATCATGTGGCGATGGATTTGCTGTTCACCGGGCGCTGGATGGACGTCCATGAGGCACACAAATGGGGCTTGGTGAACGAGATTTTGCCGGACAATGAAAAGCTGATGGAGCGCGTTTGGGCACTGGCGCGGCTGTTGGAAAGCGGTCCGCCGCTGGTATTTGCGGCGATCAAAGAGGTCGCGCGCGCTGCCGAGGGCATGGATTATCAGACTGCCATGAACAAGGTTACCAAGCGCCAGTTTGCGACCGTCGATAAGCTCTATGGTTCGGAAGACAATATGGAAGGCTTCAAGGCGTTCGCCGAAAAGCGCGATCCGGTTTGGAAGGGCAAGTGAGCCATATCGACCGAAAGCTCTATGCTGTGCTGGTGCTTTGTACCGGCATTGGCTTTTCGAGTGTTCAAGATGTGTTCATGAAATATTTGAGCGGGGCATATCCGTTTCATGAGTTGCAGGCTATACGCTGCGTCATAGCCATCCTGCTGGTCATTGCTATCGTGCTATTTAAGCAAGGCGCGAGCGCTTATCGCGGTTCGTTCCAGGCACCTCTGGTTTGGCGCGGGCTGTTGCTCGGCACTGGCAGCGCGTTCTTCTATTTGAGTCTGCCTGCCATGAGCCTTGCTGATGCGACGGCTATCTATTTTGCGCTGCCGCTGATCGTGGCAATTTTGTCAGGATTTGTGGTTGGTGAACGTGTGCAGCCGTGGCGATGGGTTGCTGCGGCGTTCGGGTTTGTCGGGGTGGCGCTGGCTATCAAGCCAACAAGTGCACTGTTCGAACCGGCTTCGATTTTGACGTTGATAGCGACATTTTTGTACTCGCTTGGCAACCTATTCACGCGCAGGATTGATCGGCATATTCCGCCATTGGTGGTCGCCACTTATACTGGTTTCGGTTTCATATTCGTGGCTTCAGCGTTGGCGCTGGTTTTTGGATCTGGTGCATTTTATGAGGCAAGTTCGCCGAGCTACGGATTTCTGACGCGGCCGTGGGTTATGCCCTCTCTGCGCGATTGGGCATATATCGGGGGCTTTGCAATTTCTACGGCGATAGGGTTTTTTACATTTGCCGAGGCCTATCGCAGCGCGCCGCCGAGCTTTGTTGCGCCGTTTGAATATTCCTCGATGGTGTGGGCGATTAGTCTTGGCTATTTATTCTTCGCTGATGTCCCATCATTTACTACCTTGATTGGCAGTGTCATTATCATTGGGGCAGGGCTATTTTTGGGTTGGTGGGAACATCGCCAAGATCGCCTACTTCTTTTGCGGCAAGCATAAGAGCCAGACTGAAAACTCTACTTTGGCGGCCGACTAGAGCGATTTTCTACGCTTCCGGTGCTCACGTACTGGCGTACGCTGCGCTCCGGTTCTCGAAAACCACTCTATTCGACTCACCAAAGCGAGTTTTGAGTCTGACTCTAAAATCCGAAGTGCCGATTGTTGCGTAACAGAACTAATAACAAAGGATTGGCAATTATGGGTTCGGATCGCGCAGCGTGGGTTATTATGTTCGTCGGCTTTTTTGCCTCAACGATCTCGCAGCTTATAATCAAAGCGCGAATGGACGCTGCGACTGGGGCTGCTATTTCCTATAAGTCGTTGCTGCTAAGCCCGATGATGTGGCTGGCTGTGGCGCTGATATTGGTGTTTGTGGTGTGCTGGTACACGGCGCTGGCGAAATTGCAGCTGAGCGTGATGATGGCTTGGTCTGCCGTTGTTTTACCGTTGACGGCCATAGGCGGCTACATGTTTTTGGGCGAACCTCTTGGCATCGGCAAGATCGTGTCCATCGGCGTGATCGCCGCCGGTGTTGCTATGCTGGCGGTGTTATAACGAAGCCTCCCCCGAATGTCGGGAGAGGCTCACGTTTATCTATTCGGGACGATTAATTACGCGCCTTCAACGCCCTTTACGAACCAATCAATGGTCGCGAGTTTGTCGTCTGTCATGACAACGCCTTTGGCCACTTTTTCAGCGCCGGACTGATCCATCAAAGGGCCAGTGAAGACGTTGTAGCTTCCATCTTTCCAACCGGCTTGGATTTTGTCCGCAGCGGCTACGATTTCTGGCTTGAGGGATGCGTTGTATGGCGAGATGACGACAGTGCCATCCTTCATGCCATCCCAAGTGTCCGCGGATTCCCACTTGCCATCGAGCACTGCTTGCGCACGTGCGATGTAATAGGGACCCCAGATGTCTTCGATCGCAGTCAGGTGGGCGTTTGGTGCGAAGCGGGACATGTCCGCGCCTTGACCGAAGCCGAAGATGCCCTTCTGTTCGCAAACCTGCAGGCAGGCGGCGCTGTCTGTATGGGCTGTGATGACATCGCAACCAAGGTTGGCGAGTGTTTCGGCAGCGGCTGCTTCCTTCGCAGGGTCAAACCATGAATCGATCATGATCAGCTTAACTTTAATCGCCGGGTTCACGGCTTGCGCGGCTAATGTGAACGCATTAACACCAAGCACAACTTCCGGAACCTTGAAGGAGCCGAGATAACCAATCGTGCCTGTCTTTGACTGCATGGCAGCAATGGTGCCGAGAACCGCGCGGCCTTCATGGAAGCGTGAGTTATATGTGGCAAGGTTGGCTGCGCGCTTGTAGCCTGTGCAATGCTCAACTTTCACATCAGGAAACTCAGTGGCTAATTGAACGCTTTGGTCCATGTAGCCATATGACGTTGTGAAGATTAGCTTGTGGCCTTGCTGGGCTAGATCGCGCAGAATTGGCAGGGCGCTTGCGTCTTCTTTTACGTTTTCAACGAAAGTAGTTGTTATCTTGTCACCAAGTGCCTCAACCATAGCCTTACGTCCCTTGTCGTGCGCCCATGTCCAGCCAAAGTCACCGACTGGTCCCAGATAGATAAAGCCAACCTTTAGCGGGTCAGCTGCGATTGCAATTCCGCCTATAAGCGGCAGGGTGCTGACGGCGGCGGCGGTCTTGATAAAATTACGACGGGTGATGTTGCTCATTTAGACTTCTCCTTGTTAAACCTAAAACCTACACGCTGGGCATAAATGGCTTACCTAAACAGGCAGGAGCATTGCTCCCTGTGCGTTCGCGTGCCGAAATCACAGCCCAAACGATAATCGCCATCAAATAGGGCATTGCAGCCCAAAACTGTGATGGCAAAAATGAAAAACTAGATGACTTCGCATAAAGCTCAAGCGTCATGAGAATACCGAAAAAGTAGGCTCCGGTTAAGAGCCGTCCGGCTTTCCAGCCGGCAAATACCACCAGGGCCAGCGCAATCCAACCGCGCCCCGCGGTCATTTGCTCAGCCCACATTGGGGTGATGACGAGCGAGAAATAACAGCCGGCTATGCCGGACATGGCGCCGCCGAAGGCGATGGCCGCGTAGCGGATTTTTACTACCGAATAGCCAATGGAGTGGGCGGACAAATCATTCTCGCCGACAGCACGAAGGATCAGGCCCGCGCGTGTTTTGTTGAGAAACCAACCGACCGAAAACACCATGATGAGCGCGAAATAAACCAGCGGGCTGTGGCCAAAAATGACACGCCAAATGGGGTCTTTTGCCATTACGGCGGGGAAGATAGATGTGAATGGCGAAACGATGATGCCGACAAACCCCGCGCCGATCAGCGTAGAAACGCCTATGCCAAATATCGAGAGGGCAAGGCCGGTTGCTACTTGATTGGCGTTGAAACCGATCACCAAAAGGCCGAAAACAAGCGATGAGGCAGCGCCTGCCAATGCCGCCGCAATGACGCCGAGCCACGGATTGAACGTGGTGAATGTGACAGCAAAGCCGGTCACAGCGCCGATGAGCATCATGCCCTCAACGCCAAGATTAAGCACGCCGCTTTTTTCCACGACCAGTTCACCGGTCGCAGCCAGCAATATTGGCGTGGAAATGCCAATAATTGTGACGATGGCTGAGATGATAAGCGTTAGCGTCATGATGTTGCACCTGCCACTTTGGGCGCCGTATCAGCAAAACGAATGCGATAGCGCACCAAAATATCGCCTGCCAAAATGAGGAACAGCATCATGGCTTGGAAGACCCCGCCAACCGCCGCTGGAACGTGCACCACTGTTTGCGCAACTTGTCCTCCGACGGAAGTGATGGCCAAAACAATACCTGCGATAAACACGCCGATAGGATTAAGGCGGCCAAGGAATGAAACGATAATTGCGGTGAAGCCGAACCCGGACGGGAAGCCCAGATTGATCTGTCCCAGTTGACTGGTGGCTTCGAGTATGCCGGCAAGTCCGGCCATGCCGCCACTTATCATCATTGTGGACCAAATCGTGCGTGAGGCATCGAACCCGCCATATCGGGCTGCATGGGGCGCAGCGCCACTGACGCGCACATCAAAACCATATATGGAGCGCTTCATGACGAGCCAGAACACCAGCATAAGGATGAATGCAATCACCAAACCGGGCGGTATAAAGGTGCCAGAGATTGTGCGGGGCAGTAACTGCGCGGGCGTGAACGCGGCAGTTTGCGGGAAGTTATGACCTTGTGGATCTTTCCATGGGCCGGTGATGAGATAGCTCAACAGCTGCAACGCGACGTAGACCAGCATGAGGCTGGATAGCACTTCATTGACTTTGTAGCGTGTTTTCAACACGGCAGGTATGGCCGCCCACAATGCACCGCCAACTATGCCTGCAACAAGCATCGGTATGATGACAAGGCCGGACTGAACATTTGGTGTGAGATAGGCAACGAAGGCACCTGCAAGCGCGCCAACAATATATTGACCCTCCGCACCAATGTTCCAGACCTTTGCCTCGTTACCGAGAGATAGGCCCAAAGCGATGATAATAAGTGGCGCGGCTTTTGCAGCCACATCCTGCCATTTGTAAGAGGCGAGGATGGGCGTGAAAAACACTTCCTTGATGGTTTGCTGTCCATCAAAACCAAGCGCATCAATTAATAGCGCGCCGAAGACTATTGTTAGAAACACGGCGGCAATTGGGGTGAACAGCCGCATGAAACGGCTTGGCTCTGGCCGTTTTTCAAAGCGGATGCGCATGTAGGACCTCCGTAAATTTCTCGGTCGATTTAGGATCGCCGTGAACACCGCCCATGAGCAGGCCGATTTCTTCAATGGACGCCTCGCCAACCTTTTTGGCTGGCGATAAGCGGCCTAAATTCATCACCGACATTGTGTCGCAAAGGCTGAGCAACTCGTCCAAATCTTGGCTGATGACGACGATTGCCGACCCTTTGAGGGCGAGATCAACTATGGCTTGGCGGATGGCAGTGGCAGCGCCTGCATCAACGCCCCAAGTCGGTTGACTGACGACCAGAACCCCGGGTGCCTGCAAAATCTCGCGGCCCATAATGAATTTCTGCAAGTTACCGCCGGAGAGCGAGCCTGCGGTGGACAGAGGGCCCTGGGCTTTTACTGAGAATGTTTTGATAATGTTGGCTGCATAGGCAGTCGCCTTGCCACCATCCACTAGGCCGTTGGCAACCATATCGACGCGCTGACGGGCGGTGAGAATGGCATTGTCCGTGAGCGAGAACTCGCCAACGGCAGCGTGGCCGTTGCGCTCCTCAGGCACTGTGCAAAGTCCGGCGAGGCGGCGCGCGCTTGGACCCATGTCGCCGATTGATTTACCGTCTATCTTGATGGCGGAAGCATCAGCAACAGTGATTTCGCCACCGAGCACTTCGAGCAACTCATTTTGTCCATTTCCCGCGACGCCTGCGATGCCATAAATTTCGCCGGCCTTAACGCTGAAATTCACATCATTCAGTGCAACGCCAAAATCGCCGCGCTTTCCCAAATTCAAATTTGTGACTTCAAATTTAGCGGCGCCGAAAGTGCGGCCTGCGGTCTTTGAAATGTCCTTCAAGTTGGCACCAATCATCAGCTCGGCCATGGCGCGCGATGTCATGGCGCGGGGGTCGCAATTGGCCACCATTTTGCCGCCACGCAATATTGTTGCGCCTTCGCACAGGTCCACAATTTCGTGCAGCTTGTGGGAAATATAAAGAATGGAGCAGCCATTGGCGGCGAGCTTGCGCAAGGTTTCAAACAATTGCTCGACCTCTTGCGGGGTCAGCACGGATGTTGGTTCATCCATAATCAGCAGTTTTGGATTGAGCAAAAGGGCACGCACGATTTCAATGCGCTGGCGCTCGCCGACACTTAATGTTGAAACAATGCGCTTGGGGTCCAACTTAAGACCATACGTTTCCAACACTTTGAAAATTTCAGCTTCCAAATCGCGCTGCGAAATTTTGCTGTCGAGACCGAGCGTGATATTTTCAAGTACTGTCAGCGCCTCAAAAAGTGAGAAGTGCTGAAACACCATGCCGATGCCCAATTTGCGGGCGGCTTTGGGATTTGAAATTCGGGTGGGCACGCCGTTCCAAATAATCTCGCCTTGGTCAGGCTGCATGATGCCATAGATCATTTTCACGAGTGTGGATTTGCCCGCACCGTTTTCCCCCAAAAGCGCGTGGATTTCTCCCGGCGCGACTTGGACGCTGACATTGTCATTGGCCAAAACGCCCGGAAAGCTCTTGCTTATACCACGCAATTCAAGCCTGGCAGGCCTTACTGCATTCATTCGATTTTCTCGCGTTCCCCAATAGGCAGTTTTCTGCCTTTATTAGCTGCACTATGACAGATGAATTTTGGCTGGCAAGCCATCCATTTGTGCAAAGCACCATTTTTTCCTAATGGTAAAATATTGAGGTTTGGCTCTTTCCTTTGGATGAAATTGACTGTTAGAAAAGCTATGAAACGGAGCAATTTGGATATGTCGCAACGACCGGAAGACGAGAACTTATTGCGCAAGTCGTTTGATGTCGCGCGGCGTGCACGGGATAATGGCGATCATCCGTTCGGTTCAATTTTAACTGATAAGTCTGGCGCTGTATTGATGGAGCAGGGCAATGGCTATAGTTCCGAAGGCGGAGATCGCACGGCACACGCCGAGCGTATTTTAGCGTCCCGCGCTGCCAAGGCTTATGGCGTTGAATTTCTGGCGGATTGCACACTTTATACATCTGCCGAACCCTGCGCGATGTGTGCAGGGGCGATTTATTGGGCTGGCATTGGCCGCGTGGTTTACGGGCAGACCGAAAAGGACCTCAAGGCGCAAACAGGCGCTCACGAGGAAAATCCTACTTTGGATTTGCCGTGTCATGTGGTTTTTGAGGCGGGGCAGCGACCGACTGAGATTGTTGGTCCGCTGTTGGAGGTGGAAGCTGCGAAGTTGCAGGAAGACTTCTGGGCAGCGCGCAAAGACTGATTTTTGATATTTGGGATATTGAGGTGGCTTTATGTTGAATGAAACTGACAAGAAATTTTTGTGCGTCGCCTATGACGAGGCGAAGGCGGGATATGACGAGGGCGGATGCCCGATCGGGTCAGTTTTGGCGCGGGGCGACGTGCTGGTCTCGCAAGGGCGCAATCAGCGTGTTCAAGGCGGCGATCCGATTGCGCATGGCGAGATGGATGCACTGCGCAAGGCCGGACGGCAAAAGACCTACCGCGACACCACGCTCTACACCTCACTTAGCCCCTGCATGATGTGCACCGGAACGATTATCCAATTTGGCATTCCGCGTGTGGTGATTGGCGAAAACAAGACGTTTGGCGGCAATGAAGAGTTTTTGCGCTCACGCGGCGTTGAGGTGATTATTGCTGACGATGCCGATTGCACTGCCTTGATGACGTTGTTCATCAAGGAGAAGCCCGAGCTTTGGGCTGAGGATATTGCGGAGTAGCGAAATATGAGCGCTATTCATGACTAGTTGAAGTTCTCGTGTCGCACTGCTGCGCCAGCCACTCCCACACCTGACGGGTAAAAGGATCGTTCAATTCTTTGGGCGCAGTCAGTGCATACCAAGACTGTTGTGTTTCAAGCTCAAAGGCGAATGGCTGAATGAGCTTTTTCTGCTGAAGTGACATTTCCACCAAAGGCAGGCTGGCAAGCGCGATGCCGAGGCCAATTTCTGCGGCTTGCAAAGCGAAATCGCTATCACTGAAATCGAGACCCGCTGTGTGATTCTTGATGGTCACGCCTGCGCCTTCACACCAGTCCGCCCATGTCTCGCTTCGCTCATCGTGCAGCAGGGTATAGCTTTGCAAGTCGTCCAAGTTTGGAAAGCCATCGGGTAACAGCATCGGCGACATAACCGGCGCAAGCCTATCGTGAACCAATTTCATCGAAAGCCATTTCTGGTCCGGCTCAATGGCGCGAACGATGGCGATGCTAACTTCCATGCTGTCGAAATCCACCACTGAGCCACCAGTGTCTATCCACGGGTCGCAGTCTGGCACGGCTCGTTTCAGATCATGCAGGCGGGGCAAGAGCCAGCGTGCACCGAAATCGCGCGGTGTATAAATGATGACGCTGCCGGGTTTTCTAAAGGGCGCGAGGCGGCGGTATCCATTTTCGAGTTGGTCAAGTGACTGATTGACTGACTTCTGGTAATCGCGTCCCGCATCGGTCAATTTGATGCTGCGGCCTTGCCTGATGAATAAGGGTTGCCCGATACGGGCTTCTAAAAGGCGCATCTCGTGGCTGATTGCCGATTGTGACAGCCCAAGTTCGAGCGCGGCGGCGCTGAAACTGCCTAGTCTTGCTGCGGCTTCAAAGCCGATTAAATATTGCAGCGGTGGCACATTACGAAAGCGTCTCATATGAATTCCATTCATTTATAGGAAGAGTGCTTCTCATTTGCATTAGGCGCATTTTTTGCGAAAATCCACGCAATTCTTATGAGGCAAAGGCATGGCTATGACGGGTACAACAAACGCAAATCAAATTATTCAACCAGACGTTAGCTATCGTCGCGCTGGCGAGTTTGAGCCGCATGAACGCACATGGATGATTTGGCCTCATCGAACAGATCAATATGAAGAGCGTCTTGCCCCTATGCAGGGGGAGTTTCTAAACATTGTTGCGGCCATTTCGCAGTTTGAACCGGTGACGGTGATTGCACATCCGAAGCAATTGAGTACCGCTCGTGCACGGATCGGCAATGCGGCTGAGGTAATTTCAATGCCGGTGGATGATTTTTGGGCGCGCGATTGTGGTCCGTCTTTTATGGTAGGCAGCAATGGCAAAATGGCTGGAATCAATTGGAATTTCAACGCATGGGGTGGCAAGCATTCGCCTTGGGTCAACGACAATGAACTGGCGCGGCGCATGATTGAGCGCGAAGGCGCAGAGATCCTCAATTCATGGATGACCTGCGAAGGCGGCTCGCTGTGCTGTGATGGTGATGGCACGTTGATTATTACGGAGACCAGCCTTCTTAATCCCAACCGTAATCCCGGTGTGAACAAGGCATTGGCGGAGATGGAGCTGAAAGCATTGCTGGGCTTGGAAAAAGTTGTCTGGTTGCCGGGCGACCCGATGGACAAGGAAACTGATGGTCACATTGACGGTATGTGCGCCTACGTACGGCCGGGCGTTGTGTTGTTCGAGACGAACCCCGACAATTCTGATCCACACAGCCGGATATTGAAAGAAAATTTGCGCTGTCTGTTGAGCCAAACTGATGCGCGGGGCAGGGCGTTTGAAGTGCTGCCCTTGCAAGAGGCCATTGATGCCGAAGTGACGAGCGATGTGTTTTGTCGTTCCTACATCAATTTCTATGTCGCCAACGGCGGTGTCATTGTGCCCGGGTATGGTACGCCAAGTGATGCCAAGGCTGTCGCTGCCATTGCTGCAGCTTATCCGGACAGGAAAGTGGTTCAGGTGCAAGTTAATGCTATTGCTGCTGGCGGCGGCGCGATACATTGCATCACCCAAGAGCAACCAAAACTATAAGGGTGGGGAGCGATAGTATGGCTGAATTAATTGTCGCGGCGGTTCAAATTGCCTGCACGGATGTTGTGGCGGAAAACGTCGCCAAAATTGAAAAGCAAGTGCGCGAGGCGGCGCGGCGCGGGGCCAAGCTCATCGTGTTGCAGGAGTTGTTTGAGGGGCCGTATTTCTGCATAGATATCGACGCCAAGCATAACAGCCGCGCCAATAGCTTTGCCGGGCACTCGACGATCAAGCACATGTCAAATTTGGCTGCCGAACTTGGCGTGGTGTTGCCAGTTTCATTCTTTGAACTGGATGGCAACAAGCGCTTTAATTCGCTGGCGATGATTGATGCCGATGGCACGGTGCTTGATATTTATCGCAAAAGCCACATTCCCAATAGCCCGGGTTATAGCGAGAAGTTTTACTTCGACGACGGCGATACCGGGTTTATGGTTTTTGACACTGCGGTGGGCAAAATTGGTGCCGGCATTTGTTGGGACCAATGGTTTCCGGAATGCGCCCGCTCGATGGTGCTTATGGGCGCTGAAATCTTAATTTATCCAACTGCGATTGGCTCTGAGCCTTCAGACCGCAATTGGGATTCGCGCGATCACTGGCAGCGCGTGATGCAGGGACACGCGGGCGCCAATTTAACGCCGGTGATCGCTGCGAACCGTATTGGCTTGGAAAAGGGTGTTGACAGCGAGATTTCCTTCTATGGCTCGTCGTTTATCGCTGACCATACGGGGGCAAAATTGGCCGAGGCTGACCGTGTTTCGGAAGGCGTTATTACGGCAACGCTGGATATGAACACAATTGCTAATGCACGACGCCTCTGGGGCGTGTTTCGTGACCGTCGCTTTGATCTTTACGGTGAAATTATCAAGCCATCGCCGGAGAGGCTGCTGCCTTTGTGACAATTGGGAGCGGAAAACTCAGCGCAGAAATATCACGCGCCAAATTCTCCATACCCATCTATACATCGCTCAAATCACAACAAAATCCGTATTGAGCAACACTGCATGATTGGTCAGCGTGGCGAATTGTATGGCAAGTCCACCACCTGATCCGTCTGCGTCATAGG
>JAYTVD010000226.1:0-9682 GCA_043744175.1 Phyllobacteriaceae bacterium | reverse complement strand
CCACGGGCTTGGCCAGCCGCAGCCCGCCGGTCCGCCCGCGCGTTGTTGCAACAAAGCCAGCCGCCACAAGCGCTTGTGCCGTTTTCATCAGGTGATTTTTCGAAACTTGGAATTGCTTCGATAATTCATCAACAGAAATCACCCGCTGGCCATCATTGCCGAGAGCCATCAAAATACGCAGGGCATAGTCCGTTTGCAGTGTCAGTCGCATGGTTCACCTTCAAATACTGGTATTTTGTATATTGCATTTATCTCTTAAAAATAATATAGGTATTTCAAATACCAATATAAGGAATATCATCATGCAATTGGCCCTGAAATTATTTTTCCTTCCCGGAGATTTTGTCCGCCGCAAACTCGGCATCACAGTCGAAGAAGATGGCGGCATCATCCGCTCTTTCATCAATTCCAGTGTATGGGGTGCTGTCGCTTTGATGATCGCCCTGCATTATTTGACATGATATCCCATGAACACTGACACCCGCCCGCCACGCATCATGCGCCAAGATATTACACCCGCCCAAATCTCGCAGATGGTTGATGAATTTTACGCCGCCGTGCGCCTGCATGAGCGCTTAGGTCCGATTTTCGACTCGCGCCTAAACGGCCGCTGGCCCGCACACTTAGACAAACTTAAAGCCTTTTGGCGCTCTGTCCTGCTCACCACGGGCGAGTATTATGGCCGTCCCGTTCCCGCGCATAACGGCATTGCTGAGCTCAAAAGCGAAGATTTCGCGCTCTGGCTCGCCCTGTTTGACCAAACCATCGAACGCATCTTTGCCGATGCGCAAGGCGCGGAAATCAAAGAAAAAGCCCGCCGCATCGCCCGCAGCCTATGGTACGCGCGGTTCGGAACGCCGTTTAACAACCCGCCGCAATGGCCCAGCGAAACCGCCGGGCCATAATCGCAGTATCAATGATTGCCTTGAAACGGCAATTTCAGAACAGCCAATGTATTTTCATAGCGCGGCAATCCAGTTTCCGGAAACACGCCCAAATCCTTTGGCGGCACACCGGGGTGATAAACAAACGTACCCAATAGCACGTCGAAAATCGAAAGCGTCGCGCCATAGTTTTTGGACTCATCAATGCGCGCGCTATGATGATAGCGATGCAACTCAGGCCCAACGAACAAATAATTAAACCATCCCATCCGCACATCCACATTAAAATGACTGATGAGGCCATGCATCCCGTTGATCATGAGAAACATGGTAACGACCTTATCTTGATAGCCCATCAGCCAAATCGGCAAGGTGATGGCAAGTCCCTGAATAATCAGGCCGTTGATCGGATGAAAGACCGCATGCATCACCAAATAGAGGCGCGGCGGCAGGTGATGTGCAGCATGGCCTTTCCATAGCCAGCGCCCCAATGGCCCACGTAGCTCATGCATGGCGCGGTGCAGCGTGTAGTTTATCGCTTCGAAAATCAGCAGGCACGCCAACAGTTGAAATTGCGGCGGCCAGTCATGAGCAGGGCCTGCCAACGTCCCCGAAATGCGGATTGTGAACAGCGCCAGCAACGCCGAAAGGCCGCCAACAAACACGGTATTGATCGCCGCAAATTTAACATCGGCCCAAAAGCTGGCAAGCGTCATCGCCCAGCGCCGCTCGTAGGGAATGGTGAATTCGCAAAGAAGATAGACGCTTGCCAATATGGCTACACTCGCACCCCATATCGTGCGCGGCTCCAGCGCTGTCGTCCACATCAAATGAAACCCGCCCAGCAGAACCGCCCAACTGAAAGGATAAAGCCCCCAGCGCACCAGTTTGCGCATATCCCCGTCATACGGCAGCGCCTCGTAAACATCGCTCATTCCACATCTCCATTTCTAGACAATAGTATGGAAACAGGCATATGTTCATAATTGCAGGCACGCCAAGACAATGGCCACGCGAACGAACACTAACTGACAATCGGGTTGATTATGTCCAAAATTTCGCAAGATCGCCGCCCCAATAAAACGCGCCGCTGCTTGGCCCAAGCGCTGTTCGCGCTTATGCAGGTGCAAAATTGGAGCGATATCACCATCCAGCGGCTGTGTGATGAGGCAGATGTGGCGCGGGCATCGTTCTACGCCCACTTCGACAGCAAGCTGGACTTACTAGACTTTCTCATTGCCGAAACATTTGAGCAACTCATCCCTGCCCCGGATACTGAGGGCGAGGCGCATCTTACCATTCTTGGCTGGCTCATTGATCACATCACCAGCAGTCGCCCCCTATTTTCGCGCATCGCCTCCGAACCGGAAGCAATACCCGTTTTGGATCGTTTCAAACGTGCCGTATCCAAGCATTTTGAAATGGCCTTGCAACAAGACGGTTTGAAAGTGAATGCCACCACATCAACTTTTATCATCGGCGGCACATTTGATGCGCTTGTGCAGTGGTCTCGTCGCTGGCAAATCAAAGAATTACCACTTTTGCGTTCCAATATTTTGTCGATAGCCCGTAAAATCCTCAAAACCAATGACTAAGGCGACAAATAAATCCGGTTGATTTTTATTACCAACTCGCCTCAACTACGCCCATGAAAACACATGACACGCCTGATGCTCTTCTCCGGCTGTGGGGCAATTATCAGCCCACGCCACTCGTGAAATTGCCGGAATTGGCAGCCGAACTTGGCGTGGCCAAAGTCATGGTGAAAAATGAGGGCAGGCGCCCGCTCGGCTCGTTCAAATCACTTGGTGGCATGTATGCGGGCCTTCGTGCCCTAGCGCGTCACACAGGTGCTGATGGCATTGAGGCGCTCATAGCATCCGGCCCGCACAAGGATTTGCCAGCCCTCATCTGCGCGTCCGATGGCAACCATGGTTTGGCCGTTGCAGCCGGCGCCAAGCTCGCTGGCGCTCCCGCCCGCATTTACCTGCCCGCCTCCGTTCCCGAGACCCGCGCAAAGCGCATCGCCAATGAAGGCGCCGAAATCGTCCGCGTCGCTGGCACCTATGAAGACGCTGTTGCCGCCGCCGCAAAGGCCGCCAAAAGCGGCGAAGGCATATTGATTTCTGACACCACAGACTCAGCCAACGATCCCGCTGTTACCGATGTCATGGCTGGCTATGGCGTTATCGCCAAAGAGA
Organism: Phyllobacteriaceae bacterium; assembly: GCA_043744175.1. Lineage (GTDB taxonomy): Bacteria > Pseudomonadota > Alphaproteobacteria > Rhizobiales > Rhizobiaceae > JANMEX01. The sequence goes on along the minus strand of JAYTVD010000226.1, from coordinate 6,597 downwards.
TCGCTGCCCTCATCGAAGACGGCTCGCTGTTGCCGCCAACACACATTTTTTTGCAAGCAGGTGTCGGTGGTTTTGCTGCTGCCATGGCCGATGGTTTGGCCGCATATTTGGCAGCCCCCGCCCGCATCATCGTTGTCGAACCGGAAACCGCCGCCTGCATCAAAGTGGGTCTCGCACACAGTCATGCCGTGCTGTTTCCAGGAGCGTTGGAGACATCCGCAGAAATGCTGGCCTGCGGCGAAGCATCCGCGCCTGCACTCACCCGCCTCATCTATCACAAAGCCAAAAGCATGACCGTTACCGAAGGCGCGCTTCAACGCGCTGTCGCTAAACTCGGCGAGAATGGCATCGCCACAACGCCTTCCGGAGCGACAGGTATGGCGGGTTTGATGAGCGCTTTGGCAGGACGCGCAGACAACATGCCACTATTGGATAGTGCCAGCCGTGTGCTGATATTCGTCACTGAGGCACCAATTCCAGTTTAGTTTTATCAATAAAAATCAGGTACTTAGGCAATAATTTTGAATCTGATTCAAAACCTCAAGGATACGCCTATTTCAGCATCGGCCACAGCGATAGCACCAGCAGCACTGCCATCGTAATATTGAAATATTTTAGCCGTGGCGGCACGGCCAGCCATTCGCGCAATACCGAACCGAAACCAGCCCAGCAAGACACTGATGGCACGTTGACTATGGCAAACACGCTGGAAACAAACACCACACTCGGGTTATAGGAAGCCGGATTTGTATAGAGCCCCATGGCCGGAATGGCCATTGCCCATGCCTTGGGGTTCACCCACTGGAAAGCCGCTGCACCAAAAAACGTCATAGGATTTGCGCCAGCCTTTGCATCACTCAGAGTACGGCTCATCGCGATCTTATAGGCAATCCAAAGCAGATAAATCCCGCCCGCAATCTTCAAAACAGTATGCAAAAGCGGTGCCGCAGTGAGCAGCGCGCCCAGCCCGAAACCCACGCCCAGCAACAAAGAAAAGAACCCCGCCCCTATACCAAACATATGCGGAATGGTGCGACGAAACCCAAAGTTCACACCGGAGGCAAACAGCATCATGTTGTTCGGGCCGGGGGTTATGGAGGTGGCGAAGGCGAATGTAAATAGGGCGATAAGCGTGGCAGTAGTCATTTATGAATTTCCAACAATTCGCCGATTATCTCGCGGACACTTCGCAAGACATCATCCGGCGCCCTTTCAATAAAACGAAAACCCCGCTCCGCACGATGCACAGATCGTGGTTGATCGGCAAGCACCGCACCTTTTGTGGTCATGCCCTTGGGCAATGTTACCTTCGTGGGCCAGTCCGAAATATTGCTTGTTATCGGACAGATAATCGAGCGCGAGGTGAAGGCGCTAACTGCTGCCGAAGATATAACCAGCGCCGGACGGACGCCGCTTTGCTCTGTGCCCTTGGCAGGATCAAAATCTACCCAAACTATGTCACCGGCGGCGGGAATATTCGTCGTCAATTACTTCATCCCCCCTGTCCCGACCCCAATTGACCGTCTCCGGCTCATTTTCAAAACCGAGACGCTTCATTTCCGAAATAATCCAATCCAGCGTAATCTTTTTTGGCTGCTCAGGCACGAATGTCACAGCGCCGTCAGCTACGATTACTTCTAGCCTCTGCCCCGGTGTGATCCCAAGTTGCTCCACCACCGCCTTTGGAAGACGAATGGCAGTGCTATTTCCCCACTTTGATGCTGCAACACTTGTCATAGCCAGCCGACCTCGCAAATCATAAGATATACAATGTATATCATCTAGCCACGCCAAACAAGCAACATCCGGAGCTACATCCCCTTGGCACCGCGGTTCATCGCCGCCACACCCGTGCGGCACACTTCTACCAGACCCAAGGGAGCCATCACGGCGATAAACTGGTCAATGCGCGAGGGCTCGCCTGTCACTTCGAAAATGAAATGTCCGGTGTCAGCGTGCAGAACCTCGGCATCAAACGCTTCCGAAAGCCGCAGTGCCTCGCTGCGGGCCTCTCCGGTTCCAGCCACTTTCACCATTGCCAGTTCCCGCGCCATCGGCTCAGAACCCGCTGCATGGGCCTCAACAGTTAAATCCGTAACGTGATGCACCGGAATAATCCGCTCCAGTTGCAGTTTGATCTGCTCCAGAATGTGCGGCGTGCCCGTGGTCACAATCGTAATGCGCGACAGGTGCTTGGCGTGTTCAGTCTCAGAAACCGTCAAGCTGTCAATATTATAGCCGCGCCCCGAAAACAGCCCGATAACCCGCGCCAAAACGCCAGTCTCATTGTCCACCAGCACCGAAAGCGTATGGCTTTCCGGCACTGCCTTATCCTTCACGATGAAATAGGCCGAACCCGATGGTTGTTTTGCAGCGTTCATAGTTTCATTCCTGTCATAAATCGTGTTGTTAGCTGCATCATCAAACCAGCCCCTTGCCGCTCGCATCAATCGCGTTGGCAACTGCCTCGTCCGTCGCCTCGTCCGGCAACAGCATTTCATTGTGTGCCTTTCCGGATGGGATCATCGGGAAACAGTTCGCCAGCGCTGCCACGCGGCAATCAAAAATCACCGGCAGTTTCACGTCGATCATTTCCTGAATAGCCGCGTCCAAATCCGCAGGCTTGTCACAGCGTATGCCGTGGCCACCATAGGCCTTTGCCAGCATCACGAAATCCGGCATCGCCTCGGTGTAGGAGTTGGACAGACGGTTGCCATGCAACAACTGCTGCCACTGGCGCACCATGCCCATGTACTGGTTGTTTAGGATAAAAATCTTGACCGGCAAATTATGCTGCACTGCGCAGGACATTTCCTGAATACACATCTGGATGGACGCATCGCCCGCAATATCAATAACCAAGCTGTCAGGGTGCGCCGTCTGCACGCCGATAGCGGCAGGGAAACCATAGCCCATTGTGCCCAGACCTCCGGATGTCATCCAGCGGTTTGGCTGTTCAAAATGATAAAACTGCGCCGCCCACATTTGGTGCTGGCCAACTTCCGTGGTGATGTAAGTGTCCAAATGCTTGGTGTTTTCATACAGACGCTCAATGGCATACTGCGGCATGATAACGTCTTTATTCGAGCGATAAGCCAATGAGTGACGCGCGCGCCACTTGGTAATCTGCGTCTGCCAGTCGGCCAGCGCTGCCTTGTCATTTTGCTTTTTCGACGCCTTGATCTCCGCAATCATCGCCTTCAAAACCCGCGCAATATCGCCAACAACCGGAACATCAACATGCACAACCTTGTTGATCTGGCTCGGGTCAATATCAATGTGGATCTTCTTGGAATGCGGTGCAAAAGCATTGAGACGGCCCGTGATACGGTCGTCAAACCGCGCGCCAATGTTCACCATCACGTCACAATCATGCATAACCATATTGGCTTCATATGTGCCGTGCATCCCGAGCATACCCAGCCAATTTTTGCCGGATGCTGGATAAGCGCCAAGACCCATCAAAGTCGACGTAATCGGGAAATCCGTCAGCGCCACCAGTTCGCGCAACAGCTGCGAGGCTTCCGGACCAGAGTTGATAACCCCGCCGCCAGAATAGATAACCGGACGCTTCGCCCCCATCATCAGCGCAACAGCGGATTTGATTTGATCAACATCGCCGTCCAAGCGCGGCACATAGCTCACGCGCTCAATCTTCACAGGCGGGTGATACATGCCCTTGGCAAACTGAACGTCCTTGGGAATATCAACCAAAACCGGACCCGGCCGCCCGCTCATGGCAATGTGGAACGCCTCGTGCAAAGTCTTCGCCAAATCATCAACATGGCGCACCAGCCAGTTATGCTTCGTGCAAGGCCGCGTGATGCCAATCGTGTCGCATTCCTGAAACGCATCTGACCCGATCAGCGGCGTCGGCACTTGGCCGGATATGCACAGCATCGGAATCGAGTCCATCAGCGCGTCTTGCAGCGGCGTGACGATATTGGTCGCGCCCGGGCCGGATGTCACCAGCGCCACGCCGATTTTGCCGGTGGAGCGCGCATAGCCCTCCGCCATATGGCCCGCGCCCTGCTCATGGCGCACCAATATGTGCTCAACTTTTTCTTGCTGATATAATTCATCATAAATCGGCAGAACCGCACCACCCGGATAGCCAAAAATATGTTTGACGCCATGGTCAGCAAGCGCCTGCACCACCATCTCCGCGCCAGTCATTTCGCGGGAACCAAGCCTTGCACTTTCCTGCAAGGCGGTTTCATGTGCTTTGGTCTTCGTCGTCATGTCATCGGTCCGTTTGTTTGCCAGCTTCAATTAGGGCTTGGGGGTATTAAGAGGAAAGAAGAAATTTTGCCAATAAAAAAGGCCCCTTTCGGAGCCTGTTTGTCGCGCACGGGAGGCTATTGCCTGATGGTTACACCATCTTGCCCGCGCGCCGTCCCACCACAAGGAGAATGTTCTTGTTCATGACACAAACTTAAGACGCGGGATTGGCATGAGTCAAGGGGTGCTTGGCAATTCAACGCAACATAGTGATTGTCAAACCAAGTGCGCCTGCGATCTTTTCCCAAGGATGGTCAGCCGTCAAAACCTCCGCATCGCGCACGATTGCCAGCGCAAGGCAACTGCGGTCTCCTAGAGACAATCCAGAAGCCTTGGTGATAGCGGCAATGCGCCCGGCGACTAATGCTTGCTGATGCGAAAACGGTACGATCTCAATTCCGGTCTCCTCAAAAAAAGCGTCAATGGCTAAAGTCGAAAGCGAGTTGATAGCGGCGTAGGTATAAACCTCAGCAACATTCACCGTGCTCATCACCGCCTCATCAAGGCGGTTAAACACATCGTCGCCGCCCCGCTCTCCCAGTATGGCCGCAAGTACGACGGAGGAGTCAAGAATGAGGGCGCTCACTCCTCGGCAACCTCAGCGCCACCCGTTTCGGCCTTTCGCTCGCCTGCCCGCCAAGACAAAAACTTGTCCACGCTCGCGCCGTCCGCCAGCCCCGTGCTATGCGCAAGCGCTCGCACTTTGTCTTTGACATCTTTCATCGTCTTTATTCGTATCGCGCCATCTATAACCTCGATGCGCACCAGCCCACCTTTTTCAAGGCCAACCGCGCGTCGCAAATCCGCGGGCAAGCTCAAGCGCCCCGTTGCGCTCACACGACCGCGAGAACCGGATGCGACACCATCTTCGCTTTGGATTTTACCACTACGTGCGCCAGCCATTTTATTGCCCATCGTTAGACCCGAAATACATCCTACGCCAGTTACTTAGAGAATGCCATAAAATTTCCCATGCCACATATTCATATCGTGCCAGATTTCTACTCTTGTCCTAAAATCTTATCCTAATATTGCAGGTCGAAAGAGGCATGCAGGCTGCCCCGAGCGATCTCCGCGTCACGTTCGCAGCACCTCCGCACAGTTTCCGTATCATTTCCGCATCGTCTTCGTGCGCTTGCCGATCGCTTTCCGACTGGTCTCCGGTCACCCCACACATGAATTTCATTCATCCATAGGCGGAACGCTTCTTGTTTGATTACGCCTCGTGGCGCTGTCAGCTTTGCCGCATAAATTCCAACGCGCCTTAAGCGAAAGGGGAAATCCATGACCCGTCTGAAAGCTTTACTAACCGCCAGCTGCCTAGCCTTTGCAGCGCCAGCCTTTGCCGATGAAATCCGCCTCTACTCGTGGTCGGATTATTTTGGCGCAAAATCGATCGCCCAGTTTTCCGACGAGTTCAAAACCAAAGTCGTCTATGATGTGTTCGACAATAACGACATTGTGGAGACGAAACTGCTCACTGGCGGCAGTGGATATGATGTCGTCACGCCCAATCTATCGCCGCATTTTGCCCGCGAACTTAGTGCGAATGTCTGGGCAAATCTTGATCCGGCCAAGCTGCCCAATCAGAAAAATATCGATTCCGGCATCATGGCGCAGCTTACGAAAGTGGACCCGAAAGGCCTCCACGGCCTGCCATGGATGTGGGGAACCACCGGCATTGTCTATAACGTCGATAAAATCAAAGCCATCATGCCTGACGCGCCAGTCGATAGCTGGAAGATGCTTTTCGATCCAAAAATCGTTGAAAAGTTTGCCGGATGCGGCGTCGCCATGCTGGATGATGACGAGCAAGTTCTTGGTAGCGCATTGATTTATTTGGGAAAAAACATAAATACCGCCACTGAAGCCGATATTGATGCCGCCGAAGCGGTAGTGACTGCCATCCGCCCCTTCGTTCGAAAATTCCATTCGTCGGAATATATCGGCGGCCTCGCAGCTGGCGATTATTGCATCGCGCTGGGCTTCTCTGGCGATGCCCGCGTCGCATCCTTGCGGTCAAAGGAATCCAAGCAAACCTTCCTGATTGACTACCGCCTGCCTAAAGAAGGCGCATTGCTCTATTTCGATGTATTGGCCATCCCCGCCGATGCGCCTAACATCGCTGCTGGCACAGACTTCATCAACTTCCTCATGCGCCCCGAAGTCGCCGCTACTGCCGCAAATGAGACAGGCTTTGCCACCGCAAACGTCGAAGCCATGAAGCTGGTTGATCCAGAACTGCGTGACAACAAGAACCTCTACCCCTCGTCAGACACAATTTCCAAGCTCACCATCCCGCGTATATTCGACAAC
>JAYTVD010000225.1:0-2879 GCA_043744175.1 Phyllobacteriaceae bacterium | reverse complement strand
TGACGAACTCTTTCAGGAATCTCCTCCATGAAATCAGCCGTAGTCCTGCTTCCGGGCCTTAACCGTGACCGCGATATGATCGCCGCTTTGACCAAGATTGGCGGCAAAGCGCCTGCAACTGTCTGGCAAACCGATACCAGCATTCCGGATGTGGATTTGATTGTCATTCCCGGCGGTTTTTCATACGGCGACTATCTGCGCTGCGGCGCGATTGCTGCCCGCTCGCCTGTTATGCAGGCCGTAAAAGCGGCGGCGGACAAAGGCGTTATGGTCATCGGCGTTTGCAACGGCTTCCAAATATTGCTCGAAGCCGGCTTGTTGCCCGGCGCGCTGATGCGCAACACGTCACTTAAATTCGTGTGCCGCGAAATCAAGCTATCCGTCGCCAACGCCAAAACCAAGTTCACCAATAACTACTCAGAAGGCCAGATTTTGCGCTGCCCTGTAGCGCATCATGATGGTAATTATTTCACCGACGCCGAGACGCTAAAGCGCGTCGAAGGTAATGGCCAAGTGGTGTTCCGCTATGCCGATGGCACGAACCCGAACGGCTCGATCAATGATATCGCAGGCATCATCAACGAGCGCGGCAACGTGCTGGGACTGATGCCGCATCCGGAAAATCTTATCGAAGCCGCCCACGGCGGCACAGATGGGCGCGGCTTGTTTGCCAGCGCACTGGGACTAGCGGCATGAACAAAACCCTTACTCTGCTCGCCTCACTAACTGCGCTTACAGCGTGCCAAACCCGCGCGCCGTCAGTTCACATGATTAAGCCAAACAATCATGCGCTCGCCGTCTCCGCATTGCAGCGGGTTAATGCCAAGGCCTATGAATGCTGGGCGACAGATAAAGACTTCAAGGCCTATGGCATCATCCCTGAATTGGACACAACAGGCACGCCGCGCATTCTTGTCATCCCCAAGGGCAAGCCGCAATCGCTGCCGAAGCTGGTAATCACTGCCGCTGGCAAGGGTGTCACATCGTTTGGTCCGCTGGCGCAATCCGCGCTTGCCCCTCGCATCAATGCCGATTTGAACCGCTGGGCGGCTGGTGCCACCGGCTGTAGTGCCTGACGCGTATGGCGCGCCTCCTCACCATAGCGGGTTTCGCAATCGGGCTTTTCGCCCTTTTGCTCCAACTATGGCTGACAATTCCAGCCCGAATGGCCGCTGGTCACGGGCTTATTGAAGCCGTTGTTTTCTATTTTAGCTTCTTCACCATTCTCAGCAACATAGCCGCCGTCGGCGTCTATGCGGGCGCTCTGTTCCCAGGAAAAATGAAACTCCTCGATCAATTAAACAGCGCCATTCCCCGCGCAACAGTTGCCGTGTGCATCAGCATCGTCGGCCTCGTTTACGCCACTGTTCTAGCCAAAATCTGGGCGCCCGAAGGCTTGTTCTGGCTCTGTGATGTGCTTCTGCATTATGCCGCGCCAGTGATATTTGTAGTTTGGTGGTTGCTTGTAGGGCGCAGTGGCGCACTAAGCTTTGACGACGCAATCAAGTTCCTGCCCGCGCCAATACTCTATCTGATCTACGCCCTTGTTCGCGGCGCATTCGCCGGAACCTATCCCTATCCGTTTCTGGATGTTGCCACGCTTGGTAACGCCACCGTCGCGGTTAATTGTCTGGGCGTTGCACTGCTATTTTTCGTCTTCTCCCTTCTTGCGGTTTTGCTAGACCGCAACCTTCCCGCTCCCAAAAATATTTGAGACAGCACATGAACAACACGCGCGCCATCACCCCGGAACTCATCGCTTCGCACGGCTTGAAGCCGGATGAATACCAGCGCATTCTCGGCCTTATCAAACGCGAGCCGACTTACACCGAGCTCGGTATTTTCTCCGCGATGTGGAACGAGCATTGCTCATACAAGTCCTCCAAGAAATGGCTAAAGACGCTGCCAACTACCGGACCAAAGGTGATTTTGGGACCGGGCGAAAATGCTGGCGTTGTGGATATTGGCGATGGCGACTGCGTGGTTTTCAAAATGGAAAGCCATAACCATCCATCCTACATCGAGCCTTACCAAGGTGCGGCGACTGGCGTCGGCGGCATTTTGCGCGATGTGTTTACGATGGGTGCAAGGCCAATCGCGGCTATGAACGCCCTGCGCTTCGGCGAGCCATCACATCCTAAAACCAAGCATTTGGTGAACGGCATCGTCGCTGGCGTCGGTGGTTATGGCAATGCATTTGGCGTGCCCACAGTTGGCGGCGAAGTAGAATTTGACCCAAGCTACAATGGCAATTGTCTCGTCAACGCATTTGCCGCCGGCCTTGCCAAAACTGACGGCATTTTCCTTTCCATCGCCAAGGGCGTCGGCCTGCCCGTAGTTTACCTCGGCGCAAAAACAGGCCGCGATGGTGTCGGTGGCGCGACAATGGCATCTGCCGAATTTGATGACAGCATCGAAGAAAAGCGCCCGACCGTGCAAGTTGGCGATCCTTTCACCGAAAAGTGCCTGCTCGAAGCCTGCCTCGAATTGATGGCATCAGGCGCCGTTATCGCCATCCAAGATATGGGCGCGGCGGGCCTCACCTGCTCCGCCGTCGAAATGGGTGCCAAAGGCGACCTCGGCATTCTGCTGGACCTCGACAAAGTGCCCGTGCGCGAAACCCGTATGACAGCTTACGAAATGATGCTGTCTGAAAGCCAAGAACGCATGCTTATGGTATTGCGCCCTGAGCAGGAAAAAGAAGCTGAAGCCATCTTCATCAAATGGGGTTTGGATTTCGCCATCGTCGGCGAGACCACCGATGATCTGCGCTTCCGCGTGATGCACCAAGGCGAAGAAGTCGCCAATTTACCAATCAAAGAACTCGGCGACGAAGCACCTGAATATGATCGCCCATGGATCGAGCCCAAGAAGCCAGC
>JAYTVD010000224.1:0-37654 GCA_043744175.1 Phyllobacteriaceae bacterium | reverse complement strand
AGCGATATCCATGCCTACGCCGATGGCTTGAGGCCCCAGTAACATGCCAATCGCATAGCAAAATATGAAGGCGGCGTTGGCGGAGGCTAGTTCTTTGCCACTGAGTCTTGAACCCAAATGGGCAAGACCAACGGTATAAAGCCCGGCAATCATGCCGCCCCACACGAACATTAAACTCGCCAGCAGATACCAGTTGCCGGAAGCGGCGGGCATGAGTAGCACGCCCGCCAAGCCAAGTGCGGCGATGACAATCAATATCACGCGACGGTCCTTCACACGGTCACTTAGAAGGCCGAGCGGAATTTGGAACATCAGGTTGCCAATGCCAATCATTGTCATCAGCAGGGCTGTATCGCCCTCGCTATAGCCTAGCCTTGAGCCATATACCGGTAGCAGGGCAAAGCCGCCGGTTTCGACCGCGCCATACACCAGCACGGCAGCGGTGGCGGTGGGAACCTTGGTGATATACGGCAGGAATGGCACTTGTTCTTCGGACTGGATATCAGGGCTCTCGCGCCAAGCCAGCGCCACCGGAATAATCGCCAGCAGCACCACCGCGCTGCCGATGGCAAACGGCAGATAGCCATGGCTGCCGACTTTGGAGAAAATATACGGCCCCAGCGCAAAGCCGAGAGATAGCAATGTCGCATAGATTCCGAGCACCAAACCTCGATATCGGGCGGGCGTGGAATGGCTGATCCAAAATTCTGAAAGAATGAACAGCACCGTCAGCGCTGCATGAAGCGCGAAGCGCAGCACAATCCAGCTCCAAAACGAGGACACTAGAAAAAAGCTGGAAAATATAGCGGCGCCGAAAATCATCGTCAGAATCATGGCAGTTGCCACGCCAACACGCGATGCAAACGGCGTGGCCAGCGGCGCGGCCATGATGGAGGCTATGCCGGCAAACGCCGTGTTGAGACCGATCATTGAGGCGGAATAGCCACGGTTTTCGAGAATCACCGTCAGCAACGGCATTCCCAGTCCGATGCTAGTTCCCACGACACTGATAGAGGCAATGGCTGCGGCGGCGGAAAGCCAGTGGACACGGTCGTCTTCTTGTATGCTCAAAGGATGGTTCCCGCCGTCATGTCACGCTGCGCACATATTTGCCGTATCGTTGTTGATACGTCGGGATTTCATGGCTGGATTGTAACGTGGGGTCAATCGTGAGGCGGTTAAAAACATCGGACAAAATTGTGCGGGTGATGTTTGGCAGATCAAGGTCTTTGCTCTCGGCATAAGTTGGCCACGCCATATCCTCCAATTCATCGCCGCCTTGGTGCGCGGTGACGACCACAGAATCGCGAAAGCAGGCGAAGAAACTGGTGTCAAAACGTCTTTTGAGGCCCGGTGGCGTGATGGCGCGGGCTACGAGCCGCAAGGCACCGAGATTGGGCGCATGGCCCAAGTCCGCAAACATCTGCCAGTCTTGGGACTTGGCTTGAAACGGCGAGGGCAGGCCGACCAAAAGGCCGGTTTCCTCATAGGTTTCACGGATGGCTGACAAGGCCAGTGCCGATACCCGTCGTAAGCTGATTTTCATGGCGGCGGAAAATGCCGCCCTGTCAATATCGTCAAGCCCATGCGGCGTTATGATCCCGTGGTCGCAGGCATCCATTCTGCCGCCGGGAAACACATATTTGTTGGGCATAAACACATGGGCGCTGCTGCGGCGGCCCATGAGAAAGCGCGGCTCACTGCCTGAGCGGTCGATGAGTATGAGAGATGCAGCTAGCGCTGGTTTTAGTGGCTTTGACTTCGTCTCAGATGACGTTGACGTGGTCATCTTCGCCGCCGAACCCGTGCATATAGTTCGCCCACTGCAGGCCGATGATCGCGCCTTTGACGGGTTGGAGCAGGCCAAGAGACAGGATGATCGCCGCCGGTATCCACAGCGCCAAGTGCTGCCAGCTTGACCAATTGGTCAGCATTTCTGTAGCCATAAAGCCGCCAACGACAATGTGCCCGACAATTGAGACCACGATATAGGCGGGCAGATCATCGGCGCGTTGCGGGGTGTAGTCCTCGCCGCAAACGGCGCAATTATCCACCGGCTTCACATAGGCGCGAAACAGCTTGCCATTGCCGCAATGCGGGCAACGACCACGAAAGCCGCGCTTCATGGCTGGCACTACGGGGCGGGTCTCGCGCTGTGCCATATCACCGATCAACATTTGAACACTCATCTGCGTTTTGCACCTTTCGCCTGTTTGCCGGCGCTTGCACGGCCAACAGGACCATAGTTTGATTTGCGGATGTGGCGTTTCGCTTTGTGGAATGATTGCGAAACACCGGCAAGCGCCTTGGGTTTGGACACCATTTCGTAGCGGATGGAACCGGCATAGACCTGCACATCCGTCAGCTTCACCTCAACTGCATCGCCGAGCCGGTAGCCTTGGCCGCTGCGCTCGCCGACCAGTGCGTGGCTGGCTTCCACAAAATGGTAATAGTCGTCTTCCAGTGTAGATACGGGCACAAAGCCGTCAGCGCCATAGGCGGGCAGAGTGACAAATAGACCCGCCCCGACCACGCCTGAGATGCGCCCGTCAAAAACCTCGCCGATGCGGTCCTTGAGGTGATTGGCAATCAGCCGGTCAATCGTATCGCGCTCGGCGGCCATCGAGCGACGCTCGGTGCTGGAGATCATCCCGCCGATTTCCGCCAGCTGCGCTTCTTCCTCGATTGTCAAACCATCATCGCCAAGGTTCAGCGCCTTTATCAGCGCACGATGGGCGATAAGGTCCGAATAGCGGCGGATGGGCGAGGTGAAATGCGCATATTTGCGCAAATTCAAGCCGAAATGCCCGATATTGTCCGGATTATACACCGCCTGGCTTTGCGAGCGCAGTACCACCTCATTGACCAGCGTTTCGCTGACTGTGCCGCGCACTTGCGACAGAATATTGTTGAAATCCTTTGGCCGCAGCGCGATGCCTTTGGCCAGCGGAATGTCCAGCGTCTTCAAAAACTCGCGCAGCGATTCTTGCTTTGCAAGAGATGGCTGATCGTGAATGCGATAGACCAGCGGCTGCAATTTGGCTTCCAGCGTTTCCGCTGTCGCGACGTTGGCAAGGATCATCATTTCTTCGACCAAGCGATGTGCGTTGAGCCGCTCGGGGATGAAAACCTTGTTCACCGTGCCGTCGGGATTAAGCAATATCTTGCGTTCCGGCAGGTCCAAATCCAAAGGCTGGCGTGAAATATGGCCACGCTTTAGAGCGAAATAAGCCTCGTACAGTGGCTTCAAGATGCTTTCCACAAGCGGGACCGACTTCTCATCCGGCGCACCGTCATAGGCCGCTTGCGCTTGCTGGTAAGATAGTTTGGCGTGGCTCATCATCATAATGCGATGGAACGAGTGGCCGGTTTTCGTGCCGTCGCGCGTAATCGTCATACGTACCGCAAGTGCCGGACGATCTTCTAATTCGCGAAGCGAGCAAAGATCGTTGGAAATCCGCTCCGGCAACATCGGCACCACGCGGTCGGGGAAATAGGTCGAGTTGCCGCGCTTTAGGGCTTCGGCATCTATCGGCGTACCAGTACGAATATAGGCCGCAACATCTGCAATAGCGACCGTGATGATGTAACCACCGGGATTGGTTGGATTGGTGTCCGCAATGGCATAGACCGCATCGTCATGGTCCTTGGCATCTGCCGGATCAATGGTGATAAGCGGCAGGTCGCGCCAGTCTTCGCGGCCTTTGAGCGTTGCGGGCTTTGCCGCCGCTGCCGCATCCAGCACCGCTTGCGGGAACACATTGGGAATGCCGTGCATGTGAATGGCAATCAGCGAAATGGCTTTTTCGGAACTGATTGAACCCGCCACATTGATGACCTTGCCGCGCGCAATGCCATAGCGCCCGACGCGCACCGGCTCCACTTCGACCAGGTCGCCATCTTTGGCCGCACCCCGGAAATCTGGGTCAATAACCAGCTCCGGCTGGCGGCGCTCGACGGGGTCGATGCGTAGTTCGCCATTGGCAAGCTCGCGGAAAATGCCCAACACGAGGCCTTTGTTTTTATCGAGTTTTTTCACCACACGGCCGGTATAGCCAGCCTCGCCATCATGCCCGAAAAGACGGACCAAAACCCGATCACCAATGCCGGGAGCAGGGCCAGCGGCATTGCGTGCGGTTTTGATGGTGACAGTCGGCGCCTTGCCCAGTGCCTCGTCCCACTCCACAGGGCGGGCCACAAGCGAGCCATCTTTATCGCGGGTAAAAATATCCATCGCCAAGACCGGCGGCAGCCCGCCAGCAACAGCAAGCGTCTTGCCCTGCTTTTTCAGCGCGCCTTCGCCCTTTAATTCGCGGATCATGGCTTTGAGAATAACCCGATTATCGCCCTTGATGCCAAAAGCTTTGGCAATATCGCGCTTTGATGTATCGGTTGGGTTCTCGCGCAAATAGGCCAAAAGCGCTTCGCGATCCGGCAAATCCCCGCGCCGCTTACCGGCAGCCGAAGTTTTTGGCTCCGTTGCCTTCGTCACGTTAACACCAGTCCCGGGAATCCGCCGTGCCATATTGATTTTATCCTACAAGCTATAGTGCTGGTATTGGCATTTTTGGCAGGGGTAGGGAAAGCGGAAATTTCGTGGGGACTAGAGTGCGCAATACGCGCCCGTTCTCATGCATTTTGGCTGCACGGTCCGAAGATGGACTACGCTACGCTTCATTGATGTAAATTGAAGATCGTTTTGAGTTTCGGAAGCGCCCCGTTATTCTTTGGGCGCTTTCTTTGTTGCCGCAGCCTTTTTCACAGCCGGCTTCTTCGCCGCCGCTGCTTTGGCCGGAGCCTTCTTTGCCGCCGCCTTGGCTGGAGCCTTCTTCACCGGTGCCTTGCCAGCCTTTGCCGTTATCAGCTCGATGGCTTCTTCAATCGTCACGGATGCCGGGTCTTTGCCCTTTGGCAGTGTGGCGTTGGTTTTGCCGTGGTTGATATACGGGCCGTATTTGCCGTCGCGCACTGTGATGGGCTGATCATCCGCCGGATGGTTGCCAAGCGTTGCCAGCGCTGCTGGTGTGCCGGTGCGGCCACGGCCGGGGCCTTTGGCTATCTTATCGGCAATGACGGCAACAGCGCGGTTGAGGCCGATGGAGAACACTTCATCGACATTTTCAATATTGGCATATGTGCCGTCATGCAAAATATAGGGGCCGTAGCGACCGATGCTGGCGGATATCATTTTGCCGGATTCGGGATGCTGGCCGATATCGCGGGGCAGTGACAAAAGCGCCAGCGCTTTTTCGTGGTCGATGCTTTCGACCGTCCAACCCTTAGGCAGCGAGCCGCGCTTGGCTTCCTTGCCATCGCCGCGCTGTACATAGGGGCCAAAGCGGCCCGTGCGCAGTGAGATTTCCTCGCCGGTGAACGGGTCCGTGCCCAGCACCTTTGGCTCGTCCAAAGCTGCGCCGCCATTGCCCTCGGCGGCGTTTTCCGCGCCCAGTTGTTTGGTATAGCTACATTCCGGATGGTTGGAGCAGCCGACGAAAGCCCCGAACTTGCCTAATTTGAGGCTGAGATTACCAGTGCCGCATTTCGGGCAGATGCGCGGGTTGGAACCATCGGCGCGAGGCGGGAAGGCCAGCGGCGCGAGGTCTTCATTCAGCACATTCAGCACATCGGTAATGCGCAGTTCTTTGATGTCATTGATAGCTGCGGAGAAGTCCTTCCAGAAATCGCGAAGCACGACTTTGTAGTCGAGCTTGCCGTCTGAGACCTCGTCCAGCCGTTCTTCCAAGCCCGCTGTGTAGTCATATTCGACATAGCGCTTGAAGAAGCCTTCGAGGAAGGCGGTCACGATGCGGCCCTTCGAATCAGGGAACAGCTTGCGCTTTTCGAGCTTCACATATTCGCGGTCAGACAGCGTCTTGAGCGTCGCGGCATAGGTCGAGGGGCGGCCAATGCCGAGCTCTTCCATGCGCTTGATGAGCGAGGCTTCGGAGTAGCGGGGCGGCGGCTCGGTGGAGTGCTGCGTGGCGGCGATGGCTTGCTTGGCTTGGCGCTCATTGGCGTTGATGAGCGGCAGACGCTTGGCGTCTTCGTCCTCGTCCTCATCTTCCTTATGGTCCATGTAGGCGGCCAAGAAACCGTCAAAACGCACAACGGTACCCACCGCACGCAATCCGGCCACTTTCCGTATCGTTTCCGCACCATCTCCGTGCGGTGTCCGGGCGTTCTCCGCACTGATCTCGACCGTTGTTCGTTCCATTTCTGCGTTGGCCATTTGGCTGGCTACGGCGCGTTTCCAGATCAATTCGTAAATGCGCGCCATGTCATTATCGAGGAATTTGCGCATCTCATTGGGGTGGCGGAAGAAGTCAGTCGGGCGCACGGCCTCATGGGCTTCCTGCGCATTTTTGGCTTTTGCAGTAAAATAGCGTGGTTTTTCAGGCACATAGCGCTCGCCAAACTCCGAGCCGATCATACGCCGTGCGCCGTCAATCGCCTCCGGCGCCATCTGCACGCCATCAGTACGCATATAGGTGATAAGACCAACGGTCTCGCCGCCAATATCAATGCCTTCGTACAGCTTTTGGGCGATTTGCATGGTGCGGTTTGGCGAATATCCCAGCTGTCCGGATGCCGCCTGCTGCAATGTAGAAGTTGTAAATGGAGGGCCTGAGGAACGCTTGACCGGTTTGGCTTCCACGGACGTCGCGGTGAAGTTAGCGCCGTCCAGCATCACTTTGATTTGATTGGCTTGTTCGCCATTAACAATATCAAGTTTGCCGAGCTTTTTACCGTCATATGAGACTAATCTGGCCTCATATTGGTCGTTTCTTGGCGTCTTTAAAGTTGCAGAGATGTTCCAATATTCTTCGCGGATAAAGCGCTCAATCTCGCCTTCGCGGTCGCAAACCAGACGTAGCGCAACGGATTGCACTCGCCCCGCAGAGCGCGCGCCTGGCAGCTTGCGCCACAGCACTGGCGACAAGTTAAATCCGACCAAATAGTCCAAAGCGCGGCGGGCCAAATAGGCTTCCACCAACGGCTGGTCTATCTCGCGCGGGTTCGCCATCGCGTCCAAAACTGCCTTTTTGGTGATGGCGTTGAATACCACGCGCTTGACTGGCTTTGAGCCAACGGCGCGTTTTTGTTTAAGAACTTCAAGCACATGCCATGAAATGGCTTCGCCTTCGCGATCCGGATCGGTTGCTAGAATGAGGCCGTCGGCGTCTTTGAGCGCTTTGGATATCTCAGTGAGTCGTTTACCTGCGGGACCGTCCACTTCCCACGCCATCGAGAAGTCATCATCCGGCAAAACAGAGCCGTCTTTGGCGGGTAAGTCGCGGACATGGCCGAACGAAGCAAAGACTTTATAGCCACTGCCGAGGTATTTATTGATGGTTTTCGCCTTAGCGGGCGATTCTACAATGACTACGTCCATAATTTTCCGCGCGGCGACCCTTTCGGGAAACCTGTCCTTTTTAGCTCTGGTTGGCGTGTGACATGAACAGGGAATGGTTTCAGGTCAAGTGGTAAGGCCATTTAAGCCAATATGAAGCTTAAATTAAATTATAAGTTGCATAAAATTAACATTGCAATTTATAATTATTTACCTAATTTAGGAATCAGGCGCGAAAAGTACAAGGTTACGGATTTTCGCTGTCTTTGAATACAACCAAAGCGAGATAAACTCGCAGGCTTAAGGCAATTAAAAGATGAGCACTTCAAGCGAACGCCGTCAAGATACTCTTGGATACATTCAGTCCATGTTATTGCAACTTAACCAAATGGCGCAGGCCGAGCGCTGCGATATGCTGGGTTATCTTATAGAGATGGCTTACGTAGAAAGCGGGGACGTCATTCGCGGCGAGCGGCCATTACGAGTCCAGGAATATAAGCGAAACACCGCCGCCTGAGTGGCGTTGCAGACGTCCTGCGAGGTCAAGCTCTAGCAAAATAAGGTATATTTGTGAGGCGCTTACGCCAGTATGATTGATGATTTCGTCAATGGCTACGGGCGTCGGCCCTAGTGCTTCGATGACGCGTTGGCGATCCGTTGAAGTGGCTTCCGTCATAGTGGATTGCTCTTCGCGTGGTTCTTCAAATGTCCGCGCTGTTTTGAAACTCTGTCTGGTCACCGGCGCAAGCGCTTCTAATATATCGTCCGCATTGGTAACTAGTGTTGCGCCATTTTTCAAAAGGTTGTTGGTCCCTTCGCAACGTGGATCCAAAGGCGAACCTGGTACCGCAAAGACGATTCGTCCAAGCTCATTGGCGAGGCGCGCGGAGATTAATGAGCCGGAACGTTGCGCTGCTTCTACGACCAACAGGCCGTAACCGAGAGCTGCAATAATCCTGTTTCATCGTGGAAAGTCACGCGCACGGGGCTCCCAGCCAAGTGGCATTTCAGTAATCACCGCGCCGCCACGCTCCGCAATAGCTTCAAAGAGCCCAATGTTTTCAGGTGGGTAAGGGTGATCTAAGCCTCCGGCGAGGCAAGCAATGGTACCGGTGCCTAATGTGGCTTGGTGAGCGGCAGTATCAATGCCGCGCGCTAGGCCGGATACGATTGCATAGCCTTGCTCGCCAACATCGCTGCTCAGTTTTTTGGTAAATTTGATTCCAGCCAAAGACGCATTGCGAGCGCCGACAACGGAAAGGCTTGGCAGGTGAAATACGTCCGCATTGCCCATAAATGATACAAGGGCTGGTGCGCCTTCAGTGAAACGCAACATGGGCGGATAGTCAGGTTCACCCATCCCGACCAGTTTTGCGCCCATTTTCGTGAGCCTCGTAATCTCACCTTCGGCTTCACCGCGAGTCAGAATTTTGGGCATACGTTTGACACCGCCGCGAGCCGCCATTTCAGGTAAAGCCTCAAGCGCGGCGTCGGCAGAGCCAAAACGGGTGATGAGCTGGCGAAAAGTTACAGGACCGACATTATCCGTGCGCCAAAGGCGAAGCCAGGCAACACGCTGATTATCTGTGAGCGTAATGCCGCTAGCGCGGCGCTCTGAGCCAATTCCGTGCTCAGAAAATGGCAGGGTTGGCTGGCCCATGGCTTATTTAGCACCAATTTTGGGTTCGGTACCCGCAACCAATCTTTGGATATTGGCGCGGTGTTTAACAATCACAATGATTGAAGCCAGCGCGAAAAAGCCAGCCAGTTGATGTGAACCGAGTGCGTAAAGCACAACTGGAACAACAAAGCAGCCCACCAACGCAGCCAGGGACGACAAGCGGGAGATAAAGGCGGTAGCAAGCCAAACGGCGCAGAAAACCAACCCACCTTGCCACATCAAGCCAAATAAAATCCCCAAGTAGGTAGCAACGCCTTTGCCGCCCTTGAAACTGAGCCAGATGGGGAACAAATGGCCCAAGAGTGCGCCGAACGCTGCAACAATGCCCATTTCAATGCTAATTCTCGAGCCCAAATAGGCTGCCAGCGTGCCTTTTAGGGCATCGAGCAGAAGCGTTCCGGCTGCTAACCCCTTATTGCCGGTGCGCAGCACATTGGTTGCACCGATGTTTCCTGAGCCAATTGACCTAACGTCGCCCAGCCCAGCAGCGCGCGTTAAAATCAGGCCAAAAGGAATTGCGCCAAGCAAATATCCGCCGAGAAATGCAGCGACAAAATAGGGTAGCGCAAGCTGCAAGCTTGACATGATTTCCGGCATCCGACCCATCCCCCACGTGCAATTTTAAAACGACAGAGTTTCCACCCATCAATATTTCGGCCCAAACTAAGTTTGAAAGAGTGTGCGGCCTGCAACCATTGTTTGCAATACCTGACCTTGAAAACGTGTGCCTTCAAAGCAAGAATTTTTGGAGCGCGAGCGAATCTCTGACTCAGTGACTTTCCAAGAGGCATTGAGATCAAGCAATACCAAATCTGCCGGAGCCCCGGGCGCAAGAGTTCCCGCATTGAGGCCATAAAGTGCGGCGGGTCGGGTGGACAACGCCTCTATCAGCCGAAGCAGGGGCACAGAACCATCGTGATACAGCCGCAGAGCCGCTGCTAGGAGTGTTTCGAGGCCGATTGCGCCTGCGGCTGCATCTGCGAACGGAAGGCGCTTGGTATCGACGTCTTGCGGGTCGTGTGAGGATACGATGACGTCAATTGTGCCGTTTCGCAGCGCTTCAACCATTGCCAGCCGGTCGTCCTCGGCGCGAAGCGGCGGCGAAAGCCTGAAAAAGGTGCGGTATTCGCCAATATCAAGCTCATTGAGCGAAAGATTATTGATTGAAATACCAGATGAAACATTCGCGCCGCTATCTTTGGCGCGGGCAATCGCTTCTGCGGAAAGCGCGCAAGAAATTTTAGCTGCGTGATATTTGCCCTTGGTAAGTGCCGCAAGTCGTAAGTCACGGTCCAGCGGGATAACCTCAGCCTCACGCGGGCTGCCGGAAAGGCCTAGCCAAGAGGCGAACAGGCCTTCATTCATCACACCGTTGACGCCCAAATAGGAGTCATGCGTTTCACAAGCTATCATCGCTCCAAAATCGCGGGCATAAGTGAGAGCCCGGCGCATTGTTTGGGTGTTTGCGATGGATTTGCGGCCATCTGTGAAGGCAACAGAGCCCGCTGCGCTGAGCAACCCGATCTCGGTTAAATCATCGCCACGCAAGCCCTTGGTGATGGCTGCTGCGGGGTACACGTTAACACCGGTTGTATCGCGGGCTGTTCGACGGACGAATTCTACCAGCGCCACATCGTCGATCACGGGGTCTGTATCAGGCATCATGACCATGCTCGTGACACCGCCTGCTGCCGCAGCTATGCCAGCTGATGCGATGGTTTCACGGTATTCGCTTCCGGGTTCGCCAATAAACACGCGAGTATCGACCACACCCGGAATAATGACATTGCCATCGCATTCAATGACAGTGGCTTCTTCGGGAATGCCTTGGTTCAAGGCCGAAGTCCCGGAAGCAGCGATTTTGCCGTCTTTTACTAGAACGACACCGCGTTCATCCATTCCGCGCGAGGGGTCGATGATACGGGCATTGTTGAAAAGTGTAGTGGTCATTGCGCGTCCACCTTGTTGCGACGCGGATCGAGCAACGCCTCCATGACGGCCATGCGCACCGCAACACCCATTTCCACTTGGTTCTGAATAACACTTTGCGAGCCATCCGCAACATCGGAAGCTATTTCGACACCTCGGTTCATAGGTCCGGGGTGCATGACAAGCGCATCTTTACGTGCCAGTTTCAATTTGTCGCTATCCAATCCGTGGTAGTGGAAATATTCACGGGAGGACGGCACAAAGGCGCCGGTCATGCGTTCTCGCTGCAAGCGCAGCATCATTACCACATCCGCGTCCTTAATGCCTTCTGCCATATTGCGATGGACTTCAACGCTCATGTTTTCAATGCCGGAGGGGAGCAATGTGGAGGGGGCAACAACACGCACCCGTGCCCCCATCTGATTGAGCAGTATAATGTTCGACCGCGCCACGCGGGAGTGAAGTACGTCGCCGCAAATGGCCACAGTTAGCGCAGAGATATCACCTTTGGCGCGGCGAATTGTGAGTGCATCGAGCAACGCCTGCGTCGGATGCTCGTGCGCACCGTCCCCGGCGTTGACCACAGAACATCCCACTTTTTGTGCCAAAAGGGCGGCGGCGCCAGCCGAACCGTGGCGGATTATAAGGATATCTGGATGCATGGCGTTCAAAGTCATCGCTGTATCAATCAGTGTTTCGCCTTTTTTCACCGATGAATTAGCAACTGACATGTTCATAACGTCCGCGCCAAGGCGCTTACCCGCAAGCTCGAATGATGCTTGGGTGCGGGTCGAGGCTTCGAAGAACAGATTGATCTGCGTGCGGCCACGCAAAGATGGCTTCTTTTTGTCAAATTGGCGCGAAATGGCTACCGCCGCGTCGGCGCGGTCAAGGAGTTGCTCGATGTCAAATCGAGTCAGGCCTTTAATGCCCAGCAAGTGGCGATGCGGGAAGAGGGGAAACTTGTCAAAATCTATCATGGCAAGGTGATGCTATAGGCGTCTCGCGGGCTTGCCGCAAGCGGTGTAACGTTTGCGAAGAAGTAATGCACAGAAGTGAATAATCTTAACTAATTATTAACCTTAACAAATGGTTTACGTTGCTGATAAGATTGTTACCCTCCACAGTGAAATCCACAGAAGGACATTCTCATGCAGCGCACAATCTCAAACATGGTTCTAGGCTATTGGTTGGCATTTTTTGCCGTCCATGCCGCCGGTCAGTTTGAGGGACTTATTTTTCCTATGCGCAGCGCCGCCAATGCTTTATTTTATGCAAACGGGCTGACAACTGATGTGCCGATGACGAACTATGGTCTGGGTTTGGCGTCAATTATCATCGCTGTGCTGTTTGCTTGGGCATTGCTGACAAATGCAAAGCCTTTGGTAGCTATGAGTCGCAAAGAACAAGTTGAAGCTTATGCTTTTGGCGGGGCAGGGCTGGTTTTATCGGCGCTGACAACGCTGGCCATTATGCATTCAGATGCGTCTTCATTGCTATCTTCGAGCGTTTATTTTGGTTGCTTGCTGATTTCTTGGACAGCAATGCGCCAAGGCTTGGCGCCGCGACCCGCCGCCGACGAAAATTCCGACGCAACGTCCCCTACATTAGCGCAACAGATGGCGCAGGCTGCTGCCCATCAAAATCACTTGGCAAAGATTGCCGGTCGGGAGATGGTGTAATCATGCGTGCATTGTTGATTTTCTGGGCCGCACCACTCGGATTTTTCTGGGGTTGGTACTTCCTGTCACTAAACAACCTCAATTTTGGGACCACATTCCTCTCACGTGATTTGCATGATTTGGTCTTCACCATATATGGTAATATCTTAGAGGTTGACCCTGATACTGTTCCTGCGCTCGCCGCACGCGCGTGCGTGGTTGACACGCTGCTTATTTTAGCAATTTTCGCGTTTCGCAAACGAGCAAACATCAGGCAATGGTGGAACGCAAAGCGGGCTCAAAGATCAGCTATGGTTGATCCGAGTAATCTGATCCTGTCCAGAGCCCCTTGAAGAATAAATGCGGCCGCCGCTGAATCAATGCGCTCGTCACGCTTGGCACGGCTTACATCCATTCCAATTAACACCCGCTGCGCTGCCACTGTCGACAGACGCTCGTCTATGAAAACAAAGGGTGTTTCCGTCAGTTTTGCCATATTTCGCACGAATGCGCGAGTGGCCTGCGCTCGTGGGCCTTCCGAACCATCCATGTTAACCGGCAGGCCCATAGCGAACACGCCGACCTGAAACTGCGCCGCTGTTTTGATCAGTTGCTCTGCGTCCTGTGTAAATTTAGTACGGGCGATGACCAATTTAGGCACGGCGAGTGACCAACCCAAATCCGAAACGGCAAAGCCAATGGTCTTTGTTCCAAGGTCCAATCCGGCAATGGTTTTACCACTACCTTTGATGAACATAATGTCTTCGATATTTTTAGTGTTCATTTCAATTCCGTGCACTAGGTTCATTGTTGATTGTCATTGTATGCCCAGAGAGGCAAGCGGCTATAGATTTTGGAGTAACAAAAATGAAGATTACTTGGCTTGGCCATTCGGCCTATCGCGTGGAGACTAAGGCGATGACTATCCTGATTGATCCGTTTTTGACTGGCAATCCGGGTGCTAGGGACGTCGATATCAAGGCAGCGAGCGCAGGTATCACGCACATAGCGCTCACGCACGGTCACGGCGATCACGTGGGTGACACCATTCAACTTGCTCAAGAATGTGGCGCAACGGTAATCGGAAATTTTGATTTGTGCATGTGGCTCGGCCACAAAGGCGTTAAAAAATATGACCCCATGAACACCGGCGGCACGGTGTTTCATAATGGATTTTCAGTGACCCTCGTCAATGCGCTGCATTCGTCTGCCAGTATCAGCGATGACGGTATTTCACATGCTTTGGGCAGTGCCGGCGGTCTTGTGTTCCACTTTGAAGATGAACCGTCGCTTTATCACATGGGCGATACGGACATTTTCTCTGATATGGCGCTGATTCAAGAGCTGCATCAACCGGATATCGGCATTGTGCCGATCGGGGACAGGTTTACGATGGGAGGCGCAGTTGCGGCGCTGGCTTGTCGGCGCTATTTCAAATTCAAGCATATTTTGCCCTCACACTATGCTTCCTTTGGCATGGTGGATGCCACCGCTGAGGTATTTTTGAACGCGCTGGAAAGCGATGCGAAAAAGGCAAATGCTTCTCATGCCGGTACATTGATGCAATTCTAAGCGTTGCGAACCGCTTGTGCGGCCGTTATAGGAGGCTTATTCCTATAACCTGAAAGTGAGCCGATGTCTGTTGATTTAGCCACCGTGAAACGAGTCGCCCACCTCGCCCGCATTGCGGTGTCGGACGATGATTTGGAGCGTATGACTGGAGAGCTGAATGGAATTTTGGGCTTTGTGCAGCAGCTCGACGAAGTTGATGTGACCGGCATTGAGCCAATGACTTCAATCGTCCCCATGGCCATGCGTCGCCGCAATGATGTGGTGACTGATGGTGGCAAAGCGCTTGATGTGACGGCGAACGCGCCGGGGACAGAGGAAAACTTCTTTGTCGTGCCTAAAGTGATTGAATAAACACTCTTAGCCTTCCACTATAAATAACTAAATCTGTACCTTTGGAATTTTCATGACCGCTCTTACCCATCTCACAATCGCTGAAGCCCGCACTGCTATGGCCAAGGGCGAGTTTTCCAGCCAAGAGCTGACGCAAGCCTATTTGGACGCCATTGAGGCCACAAACCCACAGATCAACGCCTATGTTGCCGTAACTGCTGACAAGGCTCATGCCATGGCGAAGGCTTCAGATGATCGTCGTGCAAATGGTACAGTTGGCGCGTTGGAAGGTATTCCGCTCGGTATTAAGGACCTTTATGCCACGTATGGGGACCATACACAGGCGTGTTCGCACATATTGGACGGCTTCAAGCCACGCTATGAATCGACGGTCACAGCCAATCTTTGGGCCGATGGCGCTGTGCAGCTTGGCAAACTCAATATGGATGAGTTTGCGATGGGATCATCCAACGAATCTTCCTACTACGGCCCTGTGAAAAACCCGTGGCGTGAGGCAGGTTCAAATGCACATTTTGTTCCAGGCGGCTCTTCCGGCGGTTCAGCGGCGGGTGTTGCGGCGTGGCTTTGCGCTGGCGCAACGGCATCAGACACTGGCGGGTCTATCCGGCAGCCAGCGGCGTTAACGGCCACGGTTGGCATCAAACCAACATATGGGCGCTGCTCGCGTTGGGGTATGGTCGCCTATGCGTCTTCGCTGGATCAGGCTGGGCCAATTGCCCGAGATGTGCGTGATGCGGCTATCTTGTTGAAATCTATGGCATCTTACGATCTCAAAGATTCAACATCCGTTGATCTGCCTGTGCCGGATTATGAGGCAGCAATTGGGCAATCTTTGAAGGGCCTAAAGATAGGCATTCCACGCGAATATCGCGTTGAAGGGATGCCTGAAGAGATCGAAGCGTTGTGGCAGCAGGGAATCGCTTGGCTAAGAGACGCTGGTGCGGAGATTGTTGATATCTCCCTTCCACATACAAAATACGCGCTTCCAGCCTATTACATCGTGGCTCCGGCTGAAGCCTCGTCCAATTTGGCGCGCTATGATGGCGTGAAGTTCGGCCTGCGCGTGCCGGGCAAAGACATTAGCGACATGTATGAAAAAACCCGCGCTGAGGGTTTTGGCCGCGAAGTGCAGCGCCGCATTATGATCGGCACTTATGTTCTTTCAGCAGGATATTATGATGCCTATTATTTGAAGGCACAAAAGGTTCGCACGCTGATTAAGCGCGACTTTGATATTGCGTACGCGGCAGGGGTTCATGCGATTTTGGCGCCAGCTACGCCGTCTGCGGCGTTCAAGATTGGTGATGAAAACCTCAAAGCTGATCCCGTGCAAATGTATCTCTATGACATTTTTACAGTAACGGTGAACATGGCGGGCCTGCCGAGCATTGCGGTGCCTGCGGGGCTTTCCAAAGAGGGTATGCCGCTTGGATTGCAGCTTATTGGTCGCCCGTTTGATGAGGAAACTTTGTTCCGCACCGCCGCTGTTATTGAACAAGCGGCAGGGCACTTTGTACCCAAAAAATGGTGGTAACGATCACCGCTAAGCAATTGAACGTAAAGGATTAAATATGACATACCACCAATTGCTTCTAACGCTTCATATCCTCACGATTTCGTTGGGAATCGGCGTTGGATTTGCCAATTTGTTTGGCATGGCTATTGCCAAAAATCAGACCGCAGAAGCGGCTGCAGGCATGGCATTATTGCGCCGGAAAATTGCGCCTTTGATGGACGCAAATTTGCTCTTGGTTCTGATAACTGGTGGATTATTGCTGGCAAATCTTGGCGGCGCGTCGGGCCTCGCTCCGACGTTTCATGTGAAGATGGCGGCAGTGGCAATTTGGGTTATCAGCCATTTTGCGGCGCGCATTACGTCCGGCCAAATGGCGCGCACGGGGAACATGGCTCTGGCTTCGCGAGTTCGGAATTTCACCCGTTTAGGCTGGACCGCAGCGGTAGTCGCGTTGGTTTGCGCGGTGCTGATTTTCGCCGCTTAATTAACAGACAGCCGGAAGCTAATGGCTCGCTTCCGGCTTTTTTATGTCTGCTGGCCAGCGCGTGTTATTCGCGGCCCATAAAGTTACCTTTGCCAATTGGCACACCGTTCTTGCGAGCGATAGCGTAGGCAGTAGTAACGTGGAAGAGGAAATTTGGCATTGCGTAGTTTGTCAAATAAGTCTGCGCAGGGAATGACATTTCATTATCGCGTAATTTAATCGTTACTACGCGTTCTTCTTGACCATCTAAATCAGCAGGCGTGAAAGACTTTACGAACTCTAATGTCTTGGCGACGCGAGCCAACAGTTCTTCGACTGTTTTTTCATTATCTTCAAATTTTGGATTTTCCTTACCGGAAACGCGGGCCATCGTGCCTTTGGCGAAATCGCAGGCCACTTGCACTTGTTTGACCATCGGCAACATGTCGGCGATGAGGCGATCATTCAAAATATTGGCGGCGTCAAAGCCTTTTGACTTGGCATATTCCTCAGTCTTTTTGAGGGTGATAGTGAGTGAGCCGAGCATTTGCAACAAAACGGGCGCGGTGGCTGAATACATAGAAATTGTCATGATTTTTTCCTTGGTGTGATTATATGAAATCCACCGCTTGCAAATCGGCCATTGCTCAACGAATTACAAGGTGGGAACAAAATTTCTTATTAAATCAGCTAGTTCCGGCTCCGCGACTTTGCCGGCGGCATCATCTAAATCAAACCAATGGCGGCTGCGCTCGTCCTTTTCCGGCCATTTGGGCAGGACTTTGGTCGCCTGCATCGAGTAAACGTCAACGATGCAGGGCAGGGCAAAGCCGGGGCCTATGACCTTTGTATAGGCGTAAGAACCAAGAGGCTCGTCTTTGATTGTTCCTCTAATACCAGCCTCTTCAAACGCCTCGCGGGCGGCGGCTTCCGGGTCCGTAAGCTTGTCCTCAGTCCAGCCTTTTGGAATGACGAATCGCCCCGTGTCGCGGCTTGTGACGAGCAGTATTTTCAGAAAACTATCATCAAAACGCCAGACCAACGCGCCTATTTGCTGGCGCGGTGTTTCGAGATCATCTGGGTCAACTATTTGTTTCATATAGGAAAAAGGCAATCAAGTTATAATGATTCTTATAGTCATTAGACCATAAATTCATTATCCGGCAAACGAGTTAACTGCCGGTTTATCATGACCTTAGGGATGAAAATAATACAGTTTTATGACGGGCTGAATCAGCCTTTATGCCCTTCGGCAATGGGGGCCTGATAGGTCATGCCCATATCCCATGGGAAAAAAATCCATGTGTCTTGGCTGACTTCAGTGACGAACGTATCCACCAGCGGGCGGCCCTTTGGCTTGGCATAGACGGTGGCGAAATGGGCTTTTGGCATCATGGCGCGCACAATGGCGGCTGTCTTGCCGGTGTCGGTGAGATCGTCAATAATCAGGACATTTTCGCCGTCGTTTTCGAGAAGTTCCGGCGTTATGTCCTTGAGAACCTTGAGTTCTCCCTGTTCCGTATAGTCGTGATACGAGGCGATACAGACGGTTTCGATCATACGAATGCCAAGTTCTCGGCAGATGATGGCCGCTGGAACCAGCCCGCCACGGGTGATGACCACCATGGCTTTCCAGTTCTTTTCCAGCGCCGCTAAGCGCCATGCCAGAGCGCGGGCATCACGGTGAAATTGATCCCAAGACACTGGAAACGCTTTATCGGGCAGGGACATTTTGGGACACTCCACTCATCAAATATCATGTGATTGGCTTTAGCGCCTCGCACCGCAATTTGGCAAGATGGCAAGCGGAAACTGCCTATCGGCAAGCGGTCAGAATGCGGTCGGCGAACGCCCGTAGATGATGCGGAAAGCGCACGGAGTGCATACGCCAACGGTGCGGAAAGCGCCCGAAGATAGACCGGAGTGCACCGACCACCTTAAACGATTAGCCTGCGGGCGTTTCAGCCTCGCGGCGCTGCTTGTCGAGCTCCGTTAGCATGAGCCGAACCGCGTCTGCGGCCAGTTCCAACTTGTCTTGTTCGCGGGCGCGCACGATGAGCTCTACGGCGTAGCGGCCTTCGACCATTTTAGGGTAGGAGCCGATGATGGTATCGGGATGTGCCTTTTGAATATCGCGCAAGGGAATCCCAATCATGCCTTCGCCGAAGTCGCAGGGGATGGCGATGGATTGAAGCTTGGCCCCGGTTCGCAATGTTGGCAAAACGGCATCGACCATGACTTCGAAAACTGACGGCACGCCTGCCATGACATGGACGTTCTCAATCACGAAGCCGGGTGCAACAGAAACTGAGTTTGGGATGTGCGTTGCGCCGCGCGGCATACGAGCCATGCGTTGGCGGGTTTCGTTAAAATCGACATTGCGGGCGGCATAACTATCGCCGAGTAGTTTCATGGCAGCGGCATCATGCTCGCAGGGCAGGGCGAAGGCTTTGGAAATTGCATCCGCTGTAATGTCATCATGCGTGGGGCCAATGCCGCCGGAGGTAAATACATAATCGTAGCGCGAGCGCAGCGCATTCAACGCCGCGACAATATCATCTTCCTCGTCGGCAACGATGCGAACCTCTTTCAAATCAATGCCGACCGCCGTTAAAATGCTCGCCAAGTGGCCAATGTTTTTATCTTTGGTGCGGCCTGACAAAAGCTCATCGCCGATGGCGAGCATGGCGGCGGTTACTGAATCGGTCATGGTGGGAATTCCTTGTGCTGAATTCACGACATAGGGAGAAGGGCGGGCGGGGACAAGCACCGGCTTGATAAAATCGGAAAATCTTCTGCATCTTGTATGGCAACGCGGCTTGCAACATGCGCCTTCATCCATTAGGCAAGCAAACAATGCGGTCGTGGCGGAACTGGTAGACGCAAGGGACTTAAAATCCCTCGATCTTACGATCGTGCGGGTTCGATTCCCGCCGTCCGCACCATTTTTCAATCTGGTTTGTTAACAGAGACCGTGGACGCACATAAGCCATGCGTGGCGGTGAGGTTGCTTTGCCGGACTGAGCGCTATAGAAGACGGCACATGCTTGTTGAATTGCCTTGCTGTATAGTGGCTTAGTCCCAAAGATATGATTGGCAAATTATACAGCAATAACAATGCGATGAACGAGGACGATTAGCCAATAATGGCTGTCCTGCGGCTCGCTATTATCCAATTGCCAAAACGCTTTGGATGCAATTTAGGAAGTAAATTCATGGCATTGCCAGAAACAATCGCGCCAGCACTTTTCCGTGCATTGGTGGAAAAAGGCTACGAAGAGCTAACCCCTGTACAAAGCGCGATGCTGGAACCAGACGCCAGCACAGCGGATTTGTTGGTTTCGGCGCAGACCGGCTCCGGCAAGACTGTTGCCTTCGGCATGGCAATTGCTGAAAGCCTTTTGCAGGGCAAAGAGCGGCTTGGCATGGCTTTGCAGCCAATGGCGCTGATCGTTGCGCCAACGCGCGAACTGGCGCTTCAAGTTTCCCGCGAGTTGGAATGGCTTTACGCCGGTGCTGGCGCCAAAATGGCGACGTGCGTTGGCGGCATGGAAATGCGCAAGGAAGTGCGCGCGCTGCAACAGGGTGCGCATATCGTTGTTGGTACACCCGGCCGTTTGCGTGATCATATTACCCGTGGCTCGCTTGATCTTGAAGCGCTGAAGGCTGTTGTGCTGGATGAAGCTGACGAAATGCTGGATTTGGGCTTTCGCGAAGATCTCGAATTTATTCTGGATGCTGCACCCAAAGAGCGCCGCACGCTGATGTTCTCGGCAACTGTGCCGGCGCAAATTGCCAAGCTAGCGCAAAAATTCCAAAATGATGCCAAGCGCATCGCGACTGTTTCGGACAAGCGCCAGCATTCGGATATTGAATACCGCGTGATGCCGGTTTCGCCGCATGAGCGCGAAAATGCGATTATCAATGCGCTTCTCTATTTTGATGCGCCAAGCACGATGGTTTTCTGTGCGACGCGCGAGGGCGTTAAACACCTCGCCTCGCGCCTCGGCAATCGTGGATTTGGCGTGGTGTCGCTGTCTGGCGAGCTTTCCCAGCCAGAGCGCACGAACGCGCTGCAAGCCATGCGTGACGGACGTGCTCGCGTTTGTGTGGCGACTGACGTTGCCGCGCGCGGTATTGATTTGCCGAACCTTGATTTGGTTATCCATGCGGATTTGCCGACCAATCCAGACACACTGCTGCATCGCTCGGGCCGTACCGGTCGTGCGGGCCGCAAGGGCGTTTGTATTCTGATTTCGCCGCTGCACCGCCGCCGTTCAGCTGAACGATTGCTCAATTTGGCCAAAGTGCAGGCAATTATGGTGCGCGCGCCTAGCGTTGCCGATATTGCCGAAAAAGAACGCGAGCGCATGATTGATAGCGTGGACGTGAACGCCTACGCCAGCGATGAAGACAAGCAGTTGGGCGCGGATTTGCTGGCAAAATATGGCGCGGAAGCCATGGCGCTGGCCTATGCACGGTTAGTACAGAGCAAGCGCCCTGTTGCTGAAGAGCTTTCCGAAAGCAACATCACGCAGACAGTTATGGCCCCGACGGGCGAGAAGGATGCCGAGCGCTTTGATGATGGCGTGTGGTTCCGCATTCCGCAGGGCCGCAAGCACAATGTTGAGCCGCGCTGGCTCATCCCGACGCTCTGCAAGGGCGGCCATGTGACCAAACGCGAAATCGGTTTCATCCGCATTTTGGAAAATGAAACCCGCTTTGAAGTGCGGCCTGAACGGGCGGAAGCTTTTTTTGAAGCTATCAGCAATGTGAAGGGTAGCGACAAGGGCCTGCGCGTGACAAAGTTTGTCGGCGACCCGAACGTGCTACCACCGCGCAAGGAAGCGACCTTCAACGACAAGCCGCGCTGGGACAAGAACGAGCGCGATGCGCGTCCGGCGCAATATGGCGATGCGAAGTCTTATGACAAGCCAGCCAAGAAATCATACGACAAGCCGCGCGAGGGCGCTGCTGCCCCTTACGGCAAGCCCGCCAAGAGCTTCGACAAGCCTGCCAAAACTTGGGACAAGCCGAAGGATGGCGCAGCGAAGTCTTTCGACAAGCCTAAAACATTTGACAAACCGAAGTCATTTGACCAGCCAAAGGCTTGGGAAAAGCCAAGAGAAAGCGCTTCCCGCCCGTATGAAAAGCCAGCCAAGTCATTCGACGGCGGCACGGCTTCTGAGCCTAAGAAGGTGTGGGACAAGCCACGCGAGGGCGGTGCGGATAAGCCGAAGCGGGTGTTTAAGAAGAAAGACTGAGCGCCCGACGAAAACTTTACTTTGGTGGCCAACTAGCGCGATTTCGTCGCGCAGCATCGCCTCACCCAACCTAGCCGATTTGTTGTCAGTACTTCGGTGGGCGCGGCGTGTGGCGCTGTTGGTTGGCTGGGCCGGAGTACCGGCCGCCAGCAATCCGTAACGAAATTTGATCCCGGCTTCGAAATTTGCTATGGTA
Source organism: Phyllobacteriaceae bacterium (assembly GCA_043744175.1). Lineage (GTDB taxonomy): Bacteria > Pseudomonadota > Alphaproteobacteria > Rhizobiales > Rhizobiaceae > JANMEX01. The sequence goes on along the minus strand of JAYTVD010000224.1, from coordinate 15,670 downwards.
AATTTTGTTGAGGGAGGAAATTATGAATGTCCTTGATAGTTTGTTTGCGTCGCCAAGCCCGTTTCTCAGTGACGGCGGAATGGAGACGGATCTGATTTTCCACGAAGGCGCTGATCTGCCACAGTTCGCCTCCTTCGTCCTTCTCGACAGTACGGACGGGCGAGAGATGCTGCGGCGCTATGTCGTGTCCTATCTCGACATGGCCCATGCGGCGCGGCGCGGCTTTGTGCTTGGTACACCCACCTGGCGCGCCAATGGCGGCTGGGGCCCGAAGCTCGGGTTGGACGATGCGGGAATCCGGGATGTTAACCGGCGCGCCGTAGCGTTCGCCCGCGATTCACGCGATGCCCATCCTTGGCGGGAGCATATCCTGATTGAGGGAGCGATGGGACCGGCAGGCGATGGCTATGCGCCTGCACAGCTATTGACTCCGACGCAATCCGCCAGCCTGCACAACGCTCAGCTGGAGACATTTGTTGAAAGTGGAGTGGACATTGCTACGGCCTTCACCATCACCCACCCCGGCGAGGCCATCGGCATGATCAACCGCGCGCGCGATCTCGGTTTGCCGTTTGCGCTGTCTTTCACTGTTGAGACCGACGGGCGGTTGCCGACGGGGCAAAACTTGGACTCTGCGCTTGATGAGGTCGAAACGGCAACCGGCGGCTATTGTCGCTATTATGGCATCAACTGCGCCCATCCAGAGCACTTCGTTGATCAGCTACCCTCACGCTGGCTGCACCGCATTGGCGTTATCCGGCCCAATGCTTCTCGCTGTAGTCATGCCGAGTTGGATGAGGCTATTGAACTTGATGACGGTGATCCGCACGAGTTTGGCGCGCTTTATGCGCAGATGGCGAAGCGAGTGCCCGGGCTGCGTGTCGTCGGGGGATGCTGCGGCTCTGACATGCGGCATATAAAAGCTCTAGTGGCGGCGGGCGTTTGACGCGTCCTGTTGCCGAGGCACGTAGCGGTGTTCAATACAGGTGTGGCTGACGTCTTGTCAGGACTTCCCAAATCAGCGCGCACATGAAACAACTCCTCCCTTAAAAGGAGCCTGTTCATGACACCCATAAAACCTTGGTCCACCGTAACCCCGACGCTTGTTGATGTGGCTTCCGGCAGGCGGCCTGCTGATTTGGTTATTCGTGGCGGGCGCTGGGTGAATGTGCATTCGGGCGAGATAATTCCTGATACGGATTTGGCGATTATCGAAGGACGCTTTGCCTATTGCGGGCCGGATGCCAGCCATTGCATCGGGCCTCATACGCAAGTGATTGAGGCAAACGGGCGCTACCTCGTGCCGGGACTTTGTGATGCGCATATGCATGTGGAAAGCGGGATGGTGACGGTGACAGAATTTTGCCGCGCGGTGATTCCGCATGGCACGACCTCGATGTTTATTGACCCGCATGAAATTGCCAATGTGCTTGGCCTCGACGGCGTGCGGCTGATGCACGATGAGGCGGCGGCGATGCCGACCAATGTTTATGTGCAACTGCCATCCTGCGTGCCATCGTTTCCGGGGTTGGAACATGCGGGCGCGGCGTTTGTTGCTGAAGATTTTGCCAGTGCCATTCAATGGCCGAATATTATCGGCCTTGGCGAGGTGATGAATTTTCCGGGCGTTATTGCCAATGATCCGATTATGGTGGCAGCGATTGCGGCGACGGTGAAGGCAGGCAAGACCGTGGGCGGGCATTATGCCTCGCCCGACCTTGGCAATGCGTTTCATGCTTACGCGGCGGGCGGACCGGAGGATGACCATGAGGGCACACGGGCGGAGGATGCGATTGCGCGGGTGCGCCAAGGCATGAAAGCCATGCTGCGCCTTGGCAGCGCTTGGTATGATGTGGCGAGCCAAATCAAAGCCGTAACGGAAAGCGGGCTGGACCCGCGCAACTTTATTTTGTGCACTGATGATAGCCATTCCGGCACGCTGGTGGACGAGGGCCATATGGACCGCGTGGTGCGCCATTCCATTCAACAGGGGCTGAAACCAATCACCGCTATTCAGATGGCAACGCTGAACCCGGCGCAGCATTTCAAGCTGGAGCGGGAGCTGGGCTCCATCGCGCCGGGGCGGCGAGCGGATTTTTTGCTGGTGTCGGATTTAGCCACAATGGCGATTGATGAGGTCTATGCGCGCGGCGTGCATCTAGCCAGCGGCGGTAAATTGATTGCCGACATTAAGCCTTATGATTATCCGGCGAGCGCCAAGAACACCGTGAATATGAAGCGGGATTTAGTGGCCCGCGATTTTGATATTGCTTCGCCTACGGGGGCAAATTCCGTCACCGTGCGGGTGATTGGCGTTGTCGAAAACCAAGCACCGACCAAGGCGTTGACGGCGACGCTCGGCGTTTCCGACGGGCTGGTGGCGATGGATGGCGAGAACGACATTTGCCAAATCGCGCTGGTAGAGCGCCACCGCGCAACCGGCCATGTGACCAATGCGTTTGTCTCCGGCTTTGGCTATAAATTGCCCTGCGCCATGGCCTCCACTGTCGCGCATGACAGCCACCATATGATTGTGGTGGGAACGAACAAAGCCGACATGGCACAAGCGGCCAACCGCCTGCGCGAGATTGGCGGCGGGGTGGTGCTGATCTCTCAGGGCAAGGAATTGGCGCTGGTGGAAATGCCGATTGCGGGTCTCATGTCTGCCGAGCGCGCCGAAATAGTCGCGACGAAAGCGGCCAAGCTGACAGACGCCATGCGCACCGTCGGCTGCGACCTGAACAACGCCTATATGCAGCATTCGCTGCTGGCGCTGGTGGTTATTCCGGAACTGCGGATTTCTGATGTGGGCCTGATTGATGTGCGCACGTTTGAGAAAGTGGAGCTGTTTGTGTGAGCCAGCAGTTGCGGATATATTAGTGTTTAGTATTCACCTACAACTTGAAAATGCAAATTGAACGTGACAGGCTGAACCGAGCTTATCATCGGGAGATTCTTATGGACATTTCATTGCGTGCGATTGTGGCGAGTTTCTGCCTGATGTTTTTCGCCACAATTAACAGCGCTTATGCGGTGACTGAGGAAGACCGGAAGGCTGCCTGGGACGTTGCCGACAAGGCGGCAGTCGAGGGTCCTAGCGATATTAATTTGGGCGATCAGGCTACGCTGCATTTGCCAGCGGACATGGCATATATTCCCGTTAAGGAGGCGACAAATCTCATGGCGCTATGGGGCAATGAGGTGGGGGCTGGCTTTTACGGGTTGGTTATAGGCACATTAAAAAATAGCAATTGGGTGATGACCGTCGAACACAAGGCGGTAGGCTTTGTGAAAGACGATGATGCGAAAAACTGGAACGCCGATAAGTTATTACAGTCAATTAAAGATGGAACTGAGGAGGTCAACAAGCGCCGCATTGATCAAGGTTTAACTGCGTTAGATGTTGTCGGCTGGATACAGGACCCCAAGTATGATGCCGCCGCGCATGAACTTGTTTGGTCGATTAAGATGACGCATCGCGGCGAGGCGGCGGGCGAGCCGGCGGTGGTGAATTTTAATACTTATGCGCTCGGTCGTGACGGTTATTTTGAACTTGATCTTTTGACTGATGAGCAATCCGTAGAGACTGATAAGTTGGCGGCAGTTAAGGTTATTAGTGCTGTGGATTATAAGGCTGGCAAGAAATATTCGGACTATGTGGCGGGCAGCGACCATACGGCTGAATATGGTTTGGCGGCGCTGGTGGCGGGTGTGGCAGCCAAAAAGCTTGGTATCTTGGCACTTGGCGGGCTGTTTTTTGCGAAGTTTGCCAAGCTGATTTTTGTTGGGTTGGCGGTTGCCGGTGGTGGTGTCGCCAAGTTGTTTGGTCGTGGCAAAAAAGATGGCGGCGATAGCACACAGGCATGAAGCTACTGATTTTACTTCTTACCGGCGCTAAATTCAGCAAGGTTTTGGTGTCCATTGCCACCATGCTGTTCACAATATGGGTTTATGCGCAGCTTTACGGCGTACGGTTTGCCATTGGTTTTGTCGGGCTGCTGCTCATCCACGAAATGGGGCATTATGGGGCGGCAAGGCAGCGCGGGCTGGATGTCGGGCTGCCCGCCTTCATCCCTTTTGTCGGTGCATATATTAACCTGCGCGAACATCCGCATGATGCGGAAACGGAGGCCTATGTCGCGTTCGCGGGCCCTTTTGTTGGCACGCTGGCGGCATTTGCGTGCTTTTGGGAGGCCAACCAAAGCGGCGATGATTTCTGGATGGCGCTGGCCTATTCTGGCTTTATGCTCAATCTTTTCAATATGATACCACTATCGCCGCTGGATGGCGGGCGTATCACACAAGTGCTTTCGCCGCGCATTTGGTTTCTCGGCGTTCCGCTGCTCATCGGGTTGTTTTTATACCGGCCCAGTCCGATGATTATTTTGATCGGCATTATGGCGCTGCCAAATCTCCTCTCGGCGTACCGCATGGAGTTAAACGCTGCTGAGCCCGAAGGCTATCGCGATATTCCTGATGCCACGCGCTATGAATATATGCTGATGTATTTGGGCCTCACGGCCTTCCTTGCGATTATGACTTTTGAAGCGCATCAATTGCTGCAACATCAATAGCGATAAGGTACGATGACGAACTACATTACACTACTACCCGGCATAAACGTTAGCGGCGCATACAAAGTGCCGATGGCGGATTTGCGGGCCATGCTTGTGGGCTTGGGCTTTGAGACTGTGCAGACCTATATTCAAAGCGGCAATGCGGTGTTTGGCACGACCTATGAGCAGGGCGCTTTGCAGGGGCTGATTGAGGCGGCGTTTGTTGCGCGGTTCGGTTTTGCTGTGCCGATCATTGTGATCGCCAGCGAGGCGCTAACGGCAGCGATTGCGGCTAATCCGTTTGCCCATGCGCTGGATGATCCGGCGAAATTGCACTTGGGATTTATGGCCGCAGAACCAAGCGTGGAAGCGGTTGCACTGCTCAAAACCAAGCCGCATTCGGGCGAGGTGTGGCAGATCATCGGGCGGTGCTTTTATTTCCACACGCCTGTCGGCATGGGCACATCGAAACTGTTTCCGTTCATCGAGCGGACGCTGAAAGTAGCAGTGACGTTTCGCAATTGGCGGACGGTGGAGGCGGTGAGCGGGATGGCCGGTGGCTGAAGTGGTCTAGTTAGCCAAGCGCAAGAAAGTTAGACGCGGTCATACAACTCGATCCTAGTTCCACTGCACAGAATTGGTGTCAGACTTGCTGGCGTAGGCTTTTCGGGTTTTGCCGACCACTATTTGCCCACCGACGCCTGTGGCGTATTTTTGGGCGGTATGGACGGAATTATCGACAGGCGACTTCCAACTAAGTGTGTAAATCGTGCCCTCTTGTGCCGCTGCCTCACTGAATCCATTTGCTACCGCGGTAGCGCGAGCAGTGTTGCAATCCATGAAGGCAAGATCGTTGGAGCCTTCCGCGTGGAATTCTTTAGAGCCCTCTTTGATGAAGCACTGCACTTTTGTTTCAACGATGGTGGCTTGGACTTGCGTGTAAAATAGCGCGCGGCTGGCGTAGTGAAAGCCAATCGCCACAAAAATGGCGGCTGCGACCAAAAATTTGCCAATATGAAAATCTCGCACGCTTTTCGTCTCCCTTTTTGCGTGCAGTTTAGCAAGATGCCGTAAAAGAACATTTAAGCGCTGTCGCCCGTTGGTATACAAGAGTATCTCACGCCAACGATGTTGGTGTGGCCAGAACATCACGAGCATAGCGCAAATCTCTAGGGTTTTTTGTGTCTCACAGTGGGATATTATCGTGCTTTTTCCACGGGTTCTCCAACTCTTTGTTCCGCAATAACCTCAGCGCCCGCGCTACGCGCTTTCTTGTCGAATGCGGCATGATGACTTCGTCGATGTAGCCACGCTCTGCGGCTACAAAGGGCGATAGGAAACGCTGCTCGTAGTTCTTCGTGTGCTCGGCGATTTTCGCGGGGTCGTTGATGTCTTTGCGAAAGATAATTTCGACCGCGCCTTTTGCGCCCATGACGGCGATTTGGGCGGAGGGCCAGGCGTAGTTCATATCGCCGCGCAGGTGCTTGGAGGCCATCACATCATAGGCGCCGCCGAAGGCTTTGCGGGTGATGATGGTGACCTTTGGCACGGTTGCCTCGCCATAGGCGAACAGCAATTTTGCGCCGTGCTTGATGAGCCCGCCATACTCTTGCGCGGTGCCAGGGAGGAAGCCGGGGACATCGACAAAGGTGACAATAGGAATGCTGAAGCAATCACAGAAGCGTACGAAGCGGGCGGCTTTGCGCGAGGCGTCGCTGTCTAACACGCCCGCCAGCACCATCGGCTGATTGGCGACGATGCCGACCGTGCGGCCCTCGATGCGGCTAAAACCACAGACGATGTTTTTGGCAAAGCTCTGCTGGATCTCGAAGAAATCGCCTTCGTCCACGGTTTTGACTATGAGTTCTTTGATGTCGTAAGGCTTGTTTGGATTGTCCGGAATGAGGGTATCGAGGCTATCATCATGAGCTTCAGCGGATTGCAGACATTCCAGCTCCGGCAGTTCGCCGGTGTTGGATTGCGGCAGGAAATCCACCAAGCGGCGCATCTGCATCAGCGCTTCGACATCGTTTTCGTAGGCGCCATCGGCGATGGAAGATTTGGAGGTATGGATGCTTGCGCCGCCTAGCTCTTCGGCTGTAACGGTTTCGTTGGTGACGGTTTTGACGACGTCAGGCCCCGTTACAAACATATAGCTGGTGTCGCGCACCATGAAGATGAAATCTGTCATGGCGGGCGAGTAAACATCGCCGCCGGCGCAAGGGCCCATGATGACGGAGATTTGCGGGATGACGCCGGAGGCCAAAACATTGCGCTGGAAGATTTCGGCATAGCCGCCAAGCGCCACCACGCCTTCCTGAATGCGCGCGCCGCCGGCATCATAAATGCCGATGATCGGCGCGCGGTTCTTCATCGCCATGTCTTGCACTTTGATGATTTTTTGCGCGTGAGTTTCGGACAGCGAGCCGCCGAAAACCGTAAAGTCCTTGGCGAAGACGAAGACAGTCCGCCCATTCACAGTGCCCCAGCCGGTGACGACGCCATCACCGGGTATCTTCGACTTCTCCATGCCAAAATCGGTGGAGCGGTGGGTGACGAACATATCGAATTCTTCAAACGAACCTTCGTCGAGAAATACGTCGATACGCTCGCGCGCGGTGAGCTTACCTTTGGCGTGCTGCGCATCAATGCGGGCTTGACCGCCGCCCAATTTCGCATTGGCGCGGCGATGTTCTAACTCTATCAGCACTTCCTTCATGCTCGTCCCCGTCATAAATCAATTCTTTCGTGATACCTAACATGAGGAAGTTTGGCTGAGAAAGTGAGCCAATAGTCTTGTTTTGTTGGCTTACCAGCTGCCGGTGTTAGGCATTGAAATCCACGGTTCTTGCGGGGTAAGCGCATCGCCCTCCTGCAAAATCTCGATGGAGATGCCGTCTGGCGATTTGACAAATGCCATGTGGCCATCGCGCGGCGGGCGATTGATGGTGACGCCGCTATTCATCAGATGTTGGCAGCATTCGTGGATATTATCGACCTTGTAGGCTAAGTGGCCAAAGCTGCGTCCGCCTGTGTACACTTCGCCTTTGCCAGTTTCATCCGGCCAATTGTAGGTGAGTTCCAGCTCCGGCGCGCGCTCGGCATCGGCTTGTGCTTTGTTCTCAGGCGCGGCCAAGAAAATCAGCGTGAAGCGACCCTTTTCGCTTTCATGGCGCCGCATTTCGATGAGTCCGAGCTTGTTGCAATAGAAATCTAGTGAGTCCTCAATGTTTGATATGCGGACCATGGTGTGGAGAAAGCGCATGTTCATTCCTTTATTCGGCATCAATTGCCAATTGTTGATTCATTTTGGAACAGCTTAGGCCTCGTGACTGTTCCCGCAAAGGCCAGTTATTAAGAAAGTGTAAAAAGAATTGCGTATTGTCATTTCTGACTCTTGCCCACCAGCGGCTTGTCAATGTTATCTTGCCAGCGAGAATCAGTATTTTGTAACGGAAGGTTTCGTGGGATGGGGGACAAGACGTCATCCGGAAACGGTGTAGCCGGTGAGTACAACGCGGGCGACGACCTGCGCGGCACCGGTAGTGTGGTTGAAGTTTCCGGCAGCATCAAGTGGTTTGATGTGTCGAAGGGCTATGGCTTTATTTTATCAGATACCCCGGGTCATTCAGACGTGCTTTTGCACGTGACAGTGCTGCGCCGTGATGGTTTCCAAGTGGCACTTGAAGGCGCGCGCGTTGAAGTTTTGGCGAAACCCGGCGAGCGCGGCTTGCAGGCTTTCCACGTTGTTTCGATGGATAATTCAACGGCTGTTCATCCATCCGAATTACCGCCGCAGCGCACCCATGTGTCTGTTACGCCTACCAGCGGGCTGGAGCGGGCATTGGTGAAGTGGTTCAACCGCACCAAGGGATTCGGCTTTGTAACGCGCGGCGAGGGCACGGAAGATGTGTTCGTGCACATGGAAACTATGCGCCGTTATGGTCTGACTGAACTGCGGCCGGGTCAAGTTGTGCTCATTCGCTTTGGTCCCGGCGATAAGGGGCTTATGGCTTCTGAAATTCATCCGGATATTGGTGCGCCAATTCCGGTTTCAAACTAAGCGGGTTTGCTGTTGAAAAAGTTTTTCCTCCAAGTGGTCGCCGTTGTTGCGACCATTTTGTTTTTGGTGGTGGCGTGTGTTTCGGCCACAGTAAACCCGAAGACTGCGATGGTTTTACCTGTCGATGCCACGCCGCTGGTTATTCAGACTGGTGCGGGGCCAGTCAGCATGGCTATTGAGATTGCCCGCACGAACGCTGAGCATGGCATGGGGCTGATGTATCGCGGCAAGCTGCCGGAAAATCACGGCATGTTGTTTGTGTTTGAAGACAAAGACATTTTGAACTTCTGGATGCACAACACGCCGCAGCCGCTCGATATTATTTTCGTGGCTGAAGATGGTAGCATCGCCACCATTAAACCCGGTGCGGCGCTTTCCGACGATATTATTTCCAGTGAAGTGCCCGCGCTCTATGTTTTGGAGGTAGCGGCAGGCGAGGCGGCGCGGCTGCATTTGACCAAGGGTGATAAAATGCAGCATCCGGCTATTGTGCTCCCATCAAAATGACCAAGCATTTCCATCATGACGGCTTTGATATTGCCTATCTAGATCGCGGGGCGGGCGAGCCGGTGTTGCTCATCCACGGTTTTGCCTCGAATGCCCGCACAAATTGGGATGCGCCGGGGTGGCTGGCGACGCTGAACGATGCGGGCTATCGCACGATTGCGCTGGATAATCGCGGGCATGGGCACTCGACGAAGAGTCATGATAGCGCTGATTATACTCCTGCCGCAATGGCATCAGACGCGATAGCGCTGCTGGATCATTTGGGCATTCAACGGGCCCATGTGATGGGCTACTCCATGGGCGCTCGTATTTCGGCGTTTCTTGCAATCGCCCATCCGGAACGCGTGAAGTCGCTTGTGTTTGGCGGTTTAGGCGATGGCATGGTGGATGGTGTTGGTGATTGGGACCCAATTGCCGATGCGCTTTTGGCTGATGATCCTGCGACGATTACTCATGCGCGTGGGCTCGCATTCCGCAAATTTGCTGACCAAACAAAGAGTGATAGATTAGCTCTAGCGGCTTGCATTCAAACCTCGCGCGATTTGGTTGATCCCGCTGATTTACGCAAACTGACGATGCCCGTACTCGTAGCGGCGGGAACGAAGGATGATATTTCCGGCGATCCGTTTGCGTTGGCGGCCATGATGCCTGACGCGGGCGGGTTTTGGATTGAGGGGCGCGACCATATGCTGGCAGTCGGTGATCGCTCGTTCAAGCAAGGTGTGCTGGCGTTTTTGGCGCGGGTTCGCTGAGCAATATGTCCCCCGAAATAGTGGCCAGCAAAACCAGCGTTCTGCGCGACATTTTCGGCTTTGATGAATTTCGCTCCGGCCAAGAGGACATTGTCGATGATCTCCTGAATGATCGCCATGTGCTGGCGGTGATGCCGACAGGCTCGGGCAAATCGCTGTGTTACCAAGTGCCTGCGCTGGTGAAGGGCGGGCTGACGATTGTTGTATCGCCGCTCGTGGCTCTGATGCAGGATCAAGTGGCCGCGCTGAAGTTTGCGGGTGTGGCAGCGGAGACGATTAATTCTGCGGCCTCGCGGGAGGCCAATGTTGGTATTTGGCAGCGCGTTGCGGCAGGCGAGGTGCGCATTCTATATCTCGCTCCCGAACGCCTCATGACGGAGCGGATGATCGCGGCCCTGCAGCGGCTAGACGTTAATTTGATTGCAGTGGACGAGGCGCATTGCATCTCGCAGTGGGGCGCATCGTTCAGGCCGGAATATGAGGCGTTGCATGATTTGCGTCGCGTGTTTCCGGAAGTTCCTATTGGTGCGTTTACGGCGACCGCGGACGAGGCGGCTCGTAAGGATATTGTTCAGCGGCTATTTGGCGGCAGCGCGGAAGTTCATGTATCCGGCTTTGACCGGCCGAACATTAGCCTCACGGTGGAGCCTAAGGCCAATACAGGCAAGCAAATGCTGGCGTTTCTTGACCGCCACAAGGGCGATAGTGGGATTGTTTACGCATTGTCGCGCAAGTCTTGCGAGGAGTGGGCGGACCATTTGAATGCCAATGGTTTTACCGCCATTGCCTATCATGCCGGACTCGCACCGCACGTTCGCGCTCAGGCGCAAGAGCGGTTCATGGCTGAAAAGGGTGTCGTCGTGTGTGCCACAATCGCGTTTGGCATGGGCATTGATAAGCCTGATGTGCGCTTTGTTTTCCACGCGGATTTGCCGTCCTCGCTTGATGCCTATTATCAGGAAATTGGACGTGCCGGGCGCGATGGCGGGTTGGCGGCGGCGCATATGGTGTTTGGGCTTGGCGACATTCGTTTACGGCGCAATTTCATTGACCAGAATGATGCGGACGATACTAACAAGCGCCGCGAGCATCGGCGGCTGGATGCGCTGGTAAATTATTGCGAAGCGTCCACCTGTAGGCGCATGTCGCTGCTCGCCTATTTCGGCGAGGCCTCGCAGCCATGCGGCAATTGCGATATATGTTCCTCGCCTGTCGAAACGTTTGACGGCACGGCAGAGGCCGCAAAGGTACTCGAGATAGTGCGCTTCACGGGCGAGCGCTTTGGCGCGACGCATATTATTGATATTTTGCAGGGCAGGGAGACTGATCGCACTTTGTCGCTCAATCATAATAGTTCGCCATTATTTGGTTCGGGAACCCATCGCCCACGCTCGGAATGGCAGTCGCTCATCCGCCAAATTTGCGCCGCAGGACTTTTGCGGCTGGATGCTGGCGGGTTTGGCGGGCTATCGCTTGACGACAAAGGCAGGGCGCTGCTGCGCGGCGAAGAGACATTCCGCTATCGCAAGGACCGGATTAAATCCACCAAGCGTGCGCTGCGGGCTGAGGCGATGGCGGATGCCAGCGCTGATCCGCTAAGCGAAGCCTTGATCATGCGCCTTAAGGATCTGCGCCGCCGTCTTGCTAATGACCGGGGTGTGCCTGCCTATGTCATTTTCTCCGATAGATCGCTCATCGATATGGCCAAGCGAGTGCCTGTGACACGCCAAGATTTCAGCGAGGTACAAGGCGTTGGCGAGGCCAAACTGAAGGAATTTGGGGCACTGTTCTTGAAAGAAATTGAATCTACGATTGCTGAAGTGGGCGATAACTAATTCTTGTTAGCGCTGCTATTTCCGTTTCTTATGCCATGCACTATATTGTGCTTAGAATTGACGGAGATGATCATGGTCAGCACTACGAATCTAGCCGAATCCCGACGCGCGGCGGTGGACCCTGTTTGGGATAATGTGCGGCGCGAAGCGCAGGATGCGGCGGATGTTGATGCGGCGCTGGCGGTGTTTTTGTTCTCGACAATCCTCAATCATAACACGCTGGAATCGGCTGTAATTCACCGCATTTCAGAACGATTAGATCATGCCGATGTACCCGCATCGCTTCTGCGCCAGACATTTTTGGCCATGGCTGCCGCTGATACCAATTTCTCGAAGACTTTGCGTATTGATATGCAGGCCGTTTTTGACCGCGATCCGGCTTGCGAACGCTACATTGATCCCTTGCTGTATTTCAAAGGCTTCCACGCTATCCAGACTCATCGTTTGGCGCACTGGCTGTGGGAACAAGGCCGCAAGGATTTCGCGCTATATTTGCAGGCCCGCGTTTCTTCTGTGTTCCAAGTGGACATTCATCCGGCAGTGAAAATGGGGCAGGGCATCTTCTTTGATCACGCCACTGGTATCGTTATCGGTATGACCGCTGTGATTGAAGATGATGTCTCTATTTTGCAAGGTGTGACGCTGGGCGGAACAGGCAAGGAAACAGGCGACCGCCATCCGAAGATTCGTCGTGGTGTCTTGATTGGGGCTGGCGCGGAAATTCTTGGCAATATTGAAGTCGGCCATTGTTCAAAGGTTGCGGCAGGCTCCGTGGTTCTCAAAGAAGTGCCACATAATGTGACAGTAGCCGGCGTTCCCGCCCGCATTGTTGGCGAAGCGGGCTGCGCAGAACCATCGCGCAATATGAACCAGATGCTGAGCCCAGACGTTCTCAATGACGATGTTGATGGCTAAAATAATAGAGTAGCGTTCTACACTCGCGCTTGCGGGGCTTCGCTTCGCGTGGCAGAAGCCGATTCAATTTGAAAGTTAAACCGGAGAGAGCCCGTGAAGCCTGACGAACTTAAGAAACTTGACGCCTATTTCAAACGCACGTTTGGCAATCTAACGATCAGCGTGAAAGCTCGTCCTCGAAAAGACGATTCAGCTGAAGTGTTTTTGGGCGAGGAATTCTTAGGCGTGCTTTACCGCGATGATGAGGATGGCGATCTGTCCTATAATTTCTCGATGGCCATTTTGGATATGGATCTAGAATAGTTCTTACTTCGCAGTCCGCACAATTATGCTGGCATAAGTTGCCAATTGGCGATCCAGCGTTTCCCAGTCCGCAAGCAAGCTGGCAGGGAAGCGCACCATCATGGTTAAATCATCGCCGACGTGAATGTCGCGCTCGCATGATGTGATGCTATCCTTGGATTTTTGAGCATCCAAGCAACGGGCCACAAATGGTCTGTCGCCAGTTGTTGGCCCCACAACAAGATTTTCGTCCATAAATCCGGATTTTTCTGGTAGCTTAAATTGGGTCAGCCCGCTGGCTAGCTTTGTGCCCCGCTCCGTTATCATTGATTTATAGATGGGTGCGTACCGGCCAGACATATCGCGGCTGAGGGTGCGCTGTTCCAGTGTGATGAACATGAGCTTCTTGTTGCTCTCACGGCTGTTATTAAAAATGGCCTTTTCTGCTGCCGAATAGCCTTTCATGGAAGGCCACTCAACATAGAGGTCGATCCGGTTGGCCACGCCATCGCGGCGCTGCTCTGGATATCGGATCATATTGGCCGGAACTTCAAGTACGTCATTGGCGATGATGACCTCGTGCATTGTCAAATTATCTGTATGACCGCCTAGCGCAATGCGGGAACCGAGCTCTCGACCGAGCAAATTGATGGCCAGAGACAGGGTGGCCATAATGGCAAAGCCAACAAAGATACGGTGGAAGAACTTTGATTCCACTTCGTTAATGGGTGTTCCCGCAACCGCGCTCATATTCCAATCCCTGTACCGTTTCAGGACAGGCTGCCCGGAACAAAACTTGCTCGTGCCTGTTTGGCGCACTGTCGCGTTTTATGGTAAACAGGTGGTAAATTTATGGGCGGGGAACTCTTTATCGCTGCATTTGTGACTGGCATTGTCTTCACGGCACTAGCAGGAAACTATGTCGAAAGCCGTGCCTGCGAACCGGCACGGATGGGTGTGCCATTCTTGAGTGTTGATTACCCTGTTTCATCGCTGGTGCGGCTGCTTTTGGCTGGCCCCTATTTTCTTGTATCAGAAGTTGTTGCGGCTCACCGTGAGCAGGCTGCTGGGTTGGCGCTGGTTGTAACAGCTTTCACATTTGCCGCGCTCTGGTGTCTGGCAAGCGGTATCATTTGCCTCGAAGGCATGTGGCAGCTATCACAATTGGTATGAGCCAATATCGGGTGATGAGATGACAAATTATGTGCTGGATGGCAAAGCGCCTGAATATGTGAATGAGTTAAGCACTTATGTTGCGCCCGGCGCGATGGTGATTGGCGAGGTTGCCGTTGGCGACAATGTGAGCCTATGGCCCTATGTGGTTATTCGCGGTGACAATGAGCCGATCACGATTGGCGCAAACACCAATATTCAGGAGCATTCGCTACTTCATACTGACCCGGGATTTTCCATTAATATTGGCGAGGGCTGCACCATCGGCCATCGTGCCATTTTGCATGGCTGCAAGATTGGCAATAATAGCCTGGTTGGTATGGGAGCCATTGTGCTGAATGGCGCTAAGATTGGCAATAATTGTCTGGTTGGGGCGGGTGCATTGGTTACCGAGGGCAAAGAGTTTCCTGATGGTTCGCTGATTGTCGGTTCACCGGCGAAGGTGGTTCGCGCGCTTAGCGAGGCGGAGATTGCGAGATTAAGCGTTTCGGCTGCGCATTATGTGGCCAACGGCAGGCGTTTTAAGGCTGGATTGTCTGAGGTTTGAAAAAAGTGGAGCCGATGCTCGGGGAAAGCATCGGCTCCTATAGCCCGGTCGTTCGGGACGGGGAGTAGGGACTCGACCGGGTATTCGTTAAGGGTTCACGCTGCCCACCAGAACCTGGCGGTTATCTTGCACCGTAATCCATTGGCTGGCGTCTTTATCGGATTGGCGCTTCAGATAGCGGTAGCTTGTTTTGTTCCACGCCAAAATTTGTGGCTCAAGATTGTCAAGAATAAAGTCGCCGCGATCGGTACGCACGGTCAGCACGGCATGACCTGCACCATTGCGCTGACGAACCACAGTGATAAGTGCGTCTGAAATTGGAACGCCCATGGCAATTAGCTGTTTGCGCTTGAGCAAGACATAGTCTTCGCAATCGCCTTTGTTAACCGGGATAGACCAACGTTCTTCGACACCCCATTGATCCGCGTCTGTAATCGGCTCAATCATCGTGTTGGCGGCGTTGTTAACATCCTGCATGTCACTCCACAATTTGCGTGTAAGCGTGACCGGCGTGGGATTGGCTGTTCTTGTCGCGCAATCATCTGGATTGGCTGCGCAATAGTCATAGTGACCAATTGGTTGGCTGGTGCGTGAACCTGAAGGCATATAGCTGGCAGCAGAAGCCGCTACGCTAAAAAGCGGCAACGCGAATATTGCTATAATTATTGCCCTTGTCTTTTTAGTCATTGATCTACTCCCGAATGAGCAGACTATCTCACAGAGTTTTTTATATCCCGAAAAGTATGGCAGTATTATTCAACTTAAATATTAGATTAAGTTGCTCTAAATTAAAGCTATATTTGAGATGTATTTGAATAAAATAGTGCGAACTGATGCAGGAAATTGTTAATTTTTGAATTTGTGGGTTTACATAAATTGCTACAAAATCAATATGTTAGGTGTTTTTCATGTGATAGAAAAATACAAAATTCCTAAAAATGGCAACATTGGGACTTGGCTAATCCTCGACACGCCGTGGTAGATCAGGATGTCTGGCCAATAATTCCCAAGTTAATCCAAAAATAAAAACAAAAAAGGCG
>JAYTVD010000223.1:0-9755 GCA_043744175.1 Phyllobacteriaceae bacterium | reverse complement strand
GGACGCCCACAAAAAAAGCCGGACAGTTGCCTGCCCGGCTTGATTCGCTCAAATTAGAGAGCGACTAGAACTTCACACCAACGCCGAGGCGCACTTCGTTGTCTGTTAGCTTGGCCTTGGTGCCAGCGCCGATGGCGTAATTTTGTGTGCCATAGTCATTGTGGCGGAATTCTACGCGGCCGAACATGTTGTCGGTGATTTTGGCATCCGCGCCAACACCGGCTGTCCAGCCTACATGGGTTTGTGTGTCAGACAATGCGCCCACTGTGAGCTTGCCTTTGGAGGCAGCGACACCGCCTGCGGCATAAAGCAGAACTGGATCCATATCATAGCCCACACGGGCACGCAGAGCGCCGTTGAGGCCTTCTTTGCCGGATGCGCCAGCGGTGGAACCTTTGGCTGCGGAATAGCCTAGATCGCCTTCGCCGCCATAAACAATTTGGCCGCTCTGAAGGTTATAGCCACCGAATGCGCCGCCGTTAAAACCCTTAGTGCTAAAGCTTGAAGCCGCATTGCGGTTCTTGCCCCAACCGTAGCCAACGGATGCGCCGGCATAAGCACCGGCCCAACCAGTTGGCATAGTCGCTT
The DNA here is from genome assembly GCA_043744175.1 of Phyllobacteriaceae bacterium. Classification (GTDB taxonomy): domain Bacteria; phylum Pseudomonadota; class Alphaproteobacteria; order Rhizobiales; family Rhizobiaceae; genus JANMEX01. The sequence continues at coordinate 9,167 of JAYTVD010000223.1, read as the reverse complement.
GTTCCATTGGCGCTTCAGGGGCGGCCGGGATTTCATCGACGACGTCAGCTGCAAAAGCTGTGAACGGCAGAATAACGAAGGCCACTGTGGCGGCGAAATGTGCGAGTGTGTGTTTCATTGTGTATTTCCTTTCAAATTCGTCTGGTCGGTGCGGCTGGTTTCAAATGGTCAGGTTTGGGAGATCCTGATAATTTGACCCACGACAAAAATGCCGCCGACCGATGGGATGAATTTGATGACGAAATCTGGCAGGAGCGTGCGCAAATAAAGGTGATTGGGTGGTCGAATTAGGGCAGTATGCGTTGTGGTAAATAGGTCACTAATATACAAATGGGCCGTATATTCAGTGACTTATTTGGTATCGCCGCCCTTTTGATTGGCGGTATTTGCACTAAATTTGATTAGATTGGTAAATAGATTCTAATTTTTGAAATTTGAGGATTCATACCTATGGCGGAACAGCCGTTAGCCTTGGTGACGGGAAGTGTGCGGCGGATCGGGCGCGCTATTGTTGAGGACTTGGCGCGTCATGGATTTGACGTGGCGCTGCATTGTCATGGCTCGCGCGATGAGGCTGATGTTATTGCTGCGGAGCTGTCGAAAAATGGCGCAAGGGTGCAGGTGTTCGGCGGTGATTTGACGCTTGCAGGCGCAGGCGCAGCTTTGATTGGCGATGTAATGGCGGCGATGGGGCCGCTCACGCTGCTGGTCAACAATGCTTCGATTTTTGAAGATGATGAGATGGGCACTCTAAGCGAGGCACAGTTTGATTTGCATTTTGCCATCCATGTGAAAGCGCCGGTGTTTTTGGCAGAGGCGTTTGCGGCGCAATTGCCAGCGGGCGCAGATGGCTTGATCGTTAATATTATTGACCAGCGCGTGTGGCGGCCCAACCCGAAGTTTTTCAGCTATACGCTTTCCAAGGCAGCGCTGTGGGCGGCGACGCGGACGATGGCGCAGGCGCTTGCGCCGCGCATTCGGGTCAATGCTATCGGCCCCGGCCCTACCCTGAAGAACTCACGCCAGACGGATGAGGATTTCAAGAAATCCACTGATGGCCTGTTGTTAAAGCACGGGCCGGACCTGTCTGAATTTGGCACGACGGTTCGCTATTTGTGGGCGGCTAAATCTGTCACCGGCCAGATGATTGCACTGGATGGCGGGCAGCATTTGGCGTGGGAGACGCCGGATATTTTGGGCATTGCTGAATGAGTGACCCGACAAAAGATATGCCGCCGGAGATAGAGGACGACGGTGACGACATCACCGTTGAAGCCAGCGCGCTGGCGTCCGGCGACTGGACATCGGCGGGCGCACCGGATGAGAAAATCATCGGCATTGAGGTTATCCAAGAAGTCGTGAAGCGCCTGCCAAACGGGCCAGGCGTTTACCGCATGATGAATGTGGCGGGCGATGTGCTTTATGTCGGCAAGGCGCGGAGCCTTAAAAAGCGCGTGACGAGCTATGCGCAAGGGCGCGGCCATTCCAACCGCATCCACCGCATGGTCAGCGAAACCGCGACGATGGAATTCATCACCACGCGCACGGAAGCCGAAGCGCTGTTGCTGGAGGCCAATCTCGTTAAGCGCTTGCGCCCGCGCTACAATGTGCTGCTGCGCGACGATAAATCATTTCCCTATATTCTCATCACGGACGAGCACAATGCGCCCGGCATTTTCAAGCATCGCGGGGCGCAGAGCCGCAAGGGCGCCTACTTCGGACCATTCGCAAGTGCAGGCGCGGTGAGCCGCACGATCAATGCTTTGCAGCGGGCATTTTTGCTGCGCACCTGCACGGACAGTTTTTTTGAAAACCGTACACGGCCCTGTTTGCTGTATCAAATTAAGCGTTGCGCAGGCCCCTGCACCAATGAGGTTTCGCCTGCGGATTACCGCGACATGGTGCAGGAGGCGCATGATTTTCTTTCCGGCAAAAGTCAAAATGTAAAGACACATTTGGCTGAGGCCATGCAACGTGCATCCGCCGAGATGGATTTTGAACGGGCCGCGATTTACCGCGACAGGCTGTCCGCGCTTTCGCACACGACGAGCAGTCAGGGCGTTAATCCCGCCAGCATCGACGAAGCGGATGTGTTCGCCATCGCGCAAGATGGCGGCATGGTATGCATCGAGGTGTTTTTCTTCCGCACGGGGCAAAACTGGGGCAACCACGCTTACTATCCGAAGGCCGATAGCTCGCTGCCGCTTAGCGAAGTGTTGAGTTCATTTCTCGTGCAGTTTTATGACGGCAAGCCGATTCCGCGCCTGTTGCTGCTCTCCGAAGAGGTGGAAGAGCAAGAGCTTATCGCCACTGCATTTACGGAAAAATCCGGGCGCAAGGTAGAAATCTCGGTTCCTCAAAGAGGCGAGAAAAAGGATATTGTCGCCAACGTGCTGGCCAACTGCCGCGAGGCGCTGGGGCGGAAACTATCGGATACCGCCTCGCAGCGCGTGCTACTGGAAGGGCTGGCGAAAACATTCAATTTACCCAAAGCTCCGCGCCGAATTGAGGTCTATGACAACTCGCACATTATGGGCACGAACGCTGTTGGCGGCATGATTGTGGCGGGGCCGGAAGGCTTTGTAAAAAATCAGTACCGCAAGTTCAATATCAAATCGACCACCATCACGCCGGGCGATGACTTTGGCATGATGAAGGAAGTGATGGAGCGGCGGTTCTCGCGGCTCATCAAGGAGGGCGACGCGCCGTCCGACGAGCCCGTCGAAATAGAAATAGACGATCCGGATGCGTTTCCGGTGTGGCCTGATTTGGTATTTATCGACGGTGGTCAGGGCCAGATGACAGCGGTGAAAGGTATCCTCAAAGAGCTCGGCATTGCCGATAAAATTACCGCCATCGGCATTGCCAAAGGCGTGGACCGCGAGGCGGGGCGTGAGCGATTTTTTATGGAAGGGCGCGATGCCTTTACCATGCCACCGCGCGATCCGGTGCTGTATTTCATCCAGCGCCTGCGCGATGAAGCACATCGGTTTGCCATTGGCACGCACCGCGCACGGCGCAAGAAGGAGATGGTGAAAAACCCGCTCGATGAAATCGAAGGCATTGGCCCGACGCGCAAGCGAGCGCTCCTGTTGCACTTTGGTACTGCCAAGCAGGTTTCAAAGGCGGGCGTGGATGATTTGAAGGCCGTTACGGGCATTTCCGGCGCGATGGCGGAGATGATTTACAATCATTTTCATGAAAGCCGGTAAGCCGCCATTGACCCGCCGTAATTGGTCCTGTTTGTTGGAGCGGATTAACAAAGCGGAATCATGGCCAAGCGAACTTATAATATCCCGAACCTTTTGACCTACGCCCGCATCGTTGCGGTGCCTTTGGTAGTGCTTTGCTTTTTTCTGGAAGGCCATTTGAAATCCACCGACAATGCGCGCTGGACGGCGTTGGCTATTTTCACTGTGGCCAGCATCACGGATTATCTTGACGGCTATTTGGCGCGGTTGTGGAAACAATCTTCGACCATTGGCCGGATGCTGGACCCGATAGCCGATAAGCTATTGGTGGCCTCTTGCCTTCTGCTATTAGCGGCGGATGGCACGATTGCGGGATGGACAATTTTCGCCGCGATAATCATTTTGTGTCGTGAGATTTTGGTGTCAGGCTTACGCGAATATTTGGCGGAACTGCGGGTTTCCGTGCCTGTGACGCAGCTAGCCAAGTGGAAAACGGCGGTGCAGATGGTCGCTGTCGGGTTCCTGCTGGCGGGTGATGCGGGTGAGAAAATTCTGCCTTACACCACGCAGTATGGTATCATCCTCTTATGGATTGCCGCGCTGATTACGCTTTATACCGGCTATGATTATTTCCGCGCGGGCCTGAAGCATATTGTGGATGAAGACTGATGAAAATCATCTATTTTGCATGGGTGCGCGAGCGCATCGGCAAGGGTGAGGAAGAGATTGTGCTTCCCGCATCGGTGAAGACTGTTGCCGACTTGCTGCTACATCTCAAGGGATTGGGCGAGGAATATGAAGCCGCCTTGCAGATGCCCAAGGTCATTCGCGTGGCAATAAATCAAGAGCATGTTGAGCATAGCGAACTGATTGCGGGCGCGCGGGAAATTGCGCTGTTCCCACCCATGACGGGTGGCTGATATGGCCAGCGTCACGCCAGTGGTGAGGGTGCAGGCTGAAGGCTTTGACACGCGCCAAGAGGTTCACACTATTACGCAAGGCCGCCACGATATTGGCGCGCTGGTGACGTTCACCGGCCTCTGCCGCGATGAAGGCGGGCAGCTTGCGGCGCTGGAACTTGAACACTATCCCGGAATGGCAGAAGCGGAGATTTTGCGCATTGCCAACGAGGCGGTTGCCCGCTGGCCGATACAGGCGATTACAGCCATTCACCGCTTTGGCAAGATAGTGCCGGGCGATGATATTGTGCTGGTAATCGCTGCATCCCCGCACCGCGAAGCGGCTTTTCAAGCGGCATCATTTGTGATGGACTTTCTCAAATCCAAAGCGCCATTCTGGAAGAAGGAACATTGGAAAGATGGCTCCTCCGGCGCATGGGTGGATGCTAAAGAAAAAGACGAAGAAGCGCTGCTGCGCTGGGCTGAGAAATCCACTCTGCCGGGCATTTGATGCAATTTCGTTCCGCTTCCGGTGCTCACGTACCAATGTACGCTCCGCTCCGGTTCTCAGGAAATCACACCAACTACCTCGGCATAGTGGTTTCTCACAAATATGACTCAATAGGCTCAACGAACCAATCGAAAGAACAGAAACATGAAAAAGACGCTCGCTGCCCTCACAATTTATTTGGCATCACACACCGCAGTCTTTGCCGCACCTGCGACGCCGGAAGAGGCGAAACGGCTGACAGATTTGTTCCAGAGCTATATTGGCACGGAAGCTGGCATTTTGACTGTTGCGCCTACGGGCGAAAGCTATGACGTGACGCTGGATGTTTTGGCACTTATCAAAAAGGCTGAAAAGATGCCTGACAGCAAAATTGAATTCAAAATGGCGCCTCTTGTTATCCACCTCACACCACAAAGTGATGGCAAATGGGTATTGAAGCAGGACATGCCCATGGAATGGTCGGTCATCGAGCCGGGCAAAACCAATATGCAGGTGAAGGCTGAAACGCTTAAGTTGGATGCGGTATTTGACGAAAAGCTGATGGTGTTTACGTCTTACACTTCAGACATCGTAAATTTGAAGGGTACGATCAGCGACGACAAACCAGCCACTGCGGACTCGCCAAAGCTGGACTTTGCCATCGCCAATATTCATGGCGCAGGCGATGCCAAATCCTCTGGAGCCGGCATTTTTGATGGTGAGTATAATGTGCGCATGAATGGATTTTCCGCTTCAGCTGACTCGTTGCCACCAGGCGATGGTAGCGTGCCAATTACTGGCAAAGCTACGCTGGATAAGCTGGCCTATACCGTTTCGCTCAAAGGCGTGCGAGGCCAAGCGTTTGTTGACCTTATCAAGTGGGGCATGGCCCTGCCCGAAAGTGCCAAGGTAAAAGATGCCAAACTGACGGATGCGCAACAGGCCGAAATGAAGGCACTAGCGCTTGCAGCCATGCCATTTTTTGACAACATCAGCATCAACGAGACATTAGACAAGTTTATGGTGACATCGCCGCTGGGCAATGCGGGGCTGGACAAAATTGGGGTGGCGGTGGATTTCAGCGGCGCGACAAAAGACGGTTTCGTGCGAGAAGCGATTACACTGGAAGGCCTCACCACGCCGCAAGGCATATTACCATCATGGTCTGACCCACTGATGCCAAGCAAATTTGTGTTTGACTTTAGGTTGTCTGATTTGGATTTCGCCAGCGTTACCAAGCTGATTTTGGATGAACCAGCGCTTTTGGATACGACAGTGGAGGGTGATGTGAAGGCGGCCAATGATGCCAAATTGCTCAAGGCCATCATCCCCTCTGGCGCGGCAAAATTTACCCTGCAGGCAGGCAAGCTGACGGGCAAAACCTACGATATAGACTATGAAGGCACTGTGACCGGCGGGCCAGAAGTGCCGCCGACTGGCAAGGGCACGATTAAGTCTATCGACCTCATTCCGCTTATAACGGCGCTGCAAGCGCTGCCGCCGGAGCTGGGCATGGCGCAGGCCTCGCCCGCGATCATCGCGTTTAACAGCATGGCCAAGAAGCAGCCTGACGGCACGCTGCTGTGGGATTTGGATGGGATGACAGTCGGTAAATTCCTTATCAACGGCGTGGATTTTATGTCGCTGATGAGCCTTGGCGGCATGGGCGCGACCACGCCTGATGTTCAGGTTACGCCGGACCAGAGCGACACTGGCACAGATATGCAAGAAGATGGTGCCTTAACCGATGATGGCGCGTTGCCAGATGATGGCGCAGCCAGCGAAGATGGCGCAACGCCGGACGAAGCACTACCAAGCGATGGTAAATCCACGGATGGCGAAGAAAGCCAAGACCCTGCCAAGGTTGAATGAACTCAAGGGTTACGCTTCAGCCGGACCAATGCGCTGTGCAATGCCGATAGAAAGTTTGATCTGTCGGCATTCGTAAATGGCGCGGGGCCGGACGTTTGCCCCACCCCTGCCCGCAAGTCCGCCATGATGGCGCGGGTGGCGACGCTCATGCCAATTGAGTTTTCGGTAAATGGCTTACCAGTCGGCGCGAGCACGACAGCTTTGGCTTTCACGCAGCGCTCGGCGAGCAGGATATCTGACGTGATGACGACCGTGCTCGGTCCCGCCTGCTCGGCAATCCAATCATCAGCAGCATCGAATTTATCCGTGACCACGACTTGGCTGACCAGCGGGTCTTTAGGAATGCGCATGTAGGAATTGGCCACAATGACCACCGGCACTTGGTGACGGTCCGCAACCTTATAAACCTCCTCGCGCACAGGGCAGGCATCAGAATCGACGAGAATACGGATTGGATCAGTCATAGGATTGTTATAGTCGAAGGGTGAGCGGTGCTCAATCAGTGAAAAGCCGGAGATTGTGGCCCCGGCTTTCACACTTTGTCTCCTTGAATCAGACCAGAATGTCGGTGTTCCAATGAATATCCGACAGGTGAAGACCCGCCAGCAATATGGAATCAGCCCCGGAGGCAAACAGCACACCTGCTGCGGTCTCGGTTGCCGCGCCTTGGACATCGGCAAGCGTTACACCAAGCCCGGTGAAATCCAGTCGGTCTTCGCCGGACTTGAAATCGGTGATGACGTCGTGGCCATTGCCGAAGTCAAAGCGTACCAAGTCGTAGCCTGCACCCAAGGTGATCTTGTCGTCGCCAACGCCAAGAACGACGAAATCATCACCTGCACCGGCATCGATCAGGTCATTGCCTTCCTCGCCAAAAATCACGTCATTGCCAACGCCGCCATAGATGCGGTCATTGCCTTCACCGCCGAAGAGGGTGTCATTGCCCTCCTCGCCATACAGCGTGTCATTGCCCAACAGGCCGAAAACCTGGTCATTGCCGGCGCGGCCGTAAAGGGTATTAGCAAGAACCGATCCGAACAAAACATCGTCACCCACCGACCCAAGCAGGTTCTCGATACCCGTCAAAGTATCACCGTCTGAAGCCGTTCCGGCCGTGAGATTGACAGTAACCCCGACTGCAGACGAGTTATAGTCTGCGCGGTCAATGCCATCGCCGCCATTGATGATGTCTGCGCCAGCGTCACCGCGCAGGATGTCATTGCCAGACCCACCAAGCAGCGTGTCGTTACCCGCGCCACCGTATAGGGTGTCATTCTCTGTGCCGCCATCAAGTATATCATTGCCTGCGCCACCGGAAAGCAAATCCACGCCGGAGTGGCCGTAAAGCGTGTCCGCGCCAATTCCGCCATAGAGTTTGTCATTGCCTGCGCCGCCCAGCAAAGTTGTGGCGGAAGCTGATGCAGTTATAGTGTCATCAAAACGGGTGCCATAGACGGTTTCGATTGAGACGTAGGTATCGCCAGCGGCCTCGCCGCTTGTGCCGCCCGTTACCAGATTAACGATGACGCCATTCAACGCATTTGTATAATCTGCGGCATCGGTTCCGGCTCCGCCATCGAGTAAATCAGCACCTGCGCCACCAACGAAATAGTCATCGCCCGCCTCACCGTAAAGCTTGTCATCACCGCCCATGCCGCGAAGATAATCATTCCCCGCGCCGCCCCATAGTGAGTTGGCGGCATCATCGCCGACTATTGTGTCCTTACCTGTGCCGCCGATTGCGTTTTCGATAGAGATGAGCATCACTTTGGCTTGGCCAGTGATAGACGTTAAATTCGCAACGGCAGTTCCAAGGCCAAGGTCGATTTTCCAATCATACTCAGTAACGCCAAAGCTCACTGTATCAGTGCCAATGCCGCCATCGACGACATCTGTTCCAGCTGAATCAATGTAAATGCTGGCGGCGCGTGGAACTGGAACGAACAGGTCGTCGCCAGCAAAGCCATACAAGTGATCTGCGCCAATTGTTCCGTAAATCTGGTCATTGACTGAAAGTAGGAAGGGCAGAGGATTGACGCTGTTTGCCATCAAATCTTGGAATGAAACGTTCAATCCACTAATGGTGAAATTGGTCGTTGCAGAATTCGTGCCGCCCGTTGGGCTATAGTTATATGACAGCGATTGAATCGTTCCACTTACCGCGCGGGTTTGCAATTCTGGCGCATTTGTCGGCGAGCCTTGATAAGGACCATCGGGCGCAATCGACAGGTTCGTTCCGCCTAGCTGTATGGTATTTATCAAACTTGAACCGCTCCCGGCAATAAAGGCAAGCGTCACATTGGTAGAACTCGTTTGGACGGCAGAGTGCCACCCCGAAAAATCAGGCAAGAATATGTTGCCACCACTTGGGCCCATATACCCGCCATATGCTGTTACAATAGCCATGTTATTGTCTCCCTAAATTCACTCAAACTGCAAATGCGAAGTCGCCAGTCCAATCAACTTGCCAAAGGTGCAGGCCCTCCAGCAGGATGGAGCCGGAACCGAGGTTCATCAGCACGCCTTGTGAGGTTTCAACTGTGTTGGCTTGCAGCGCAGCGAGCGTCATGTTGGTGGCAGTGAAGTCGAGAATATCCGCGCCATTGCCGAAATCGCGGATGGTGTCGATGCCGTTGCCATAGTCGAAACGGATGCGATCATCGCCTGCGCCGAGTGTGAAGATGTCGTCACCCGCGCCCAGTACGACAAAGTCAT
>JAYTVD010000222.1:0-9769 GCA_043744175.1 Phyllobacteriaceae bacterium | reverse complement strand
ACCGCGATAACCAAAAGCATCTGTACCTTTGCCAGAAACGGCGAGCGTTTCTATGTCAGCCAGCGGATAGTGTGCCGTTGCATCCTCATCCCGCAGCTTTTGGCCGAAGGCGGAGACCGCAATACCAAAGCGCACATCTTCAGGCGCTGCGGCGATATCTTTGACTTCATTAGACTCTGTCACCGGTTGCGTAACCAAGCGGCTGGTTGCCTCACTTGGCAACTTGTAGCGAATTTTCACAAAGGCGTATTCGCCGTCATCCACCACAGCAGGCTTTGCTGCTTCCTTACCATAACGCAGCGGATCATTGGTCTGACCCGAAGCACCCTTTGGAGTCATTTCATATATGGCTGTCACAGTATGACCTGAGCCAATATCGCCAGCATCAACGCGATCATTGTTGAAGTCTTCATTGTTCAAATGCCGTGTTTCGTAGCCAATAAGGCGATATTCAGAAACTGTTGCGGGATTGAACTCAACTTGGATTTTCACATCCTTGGCGATGGTAAAGAGGGACGCAGTCGCTTCCTGCACCAGAACCTTTTCGGCTTCCGAAAGTGTATCTATATAAGCGGCAACTCCATTGCCGTTTTGTGCCAGCGTCTGCATCAAGCCATCTTGATAGTTGCCGTGCCCAAAACCCAGGACAGACAGGAACACGCCTGATTTGCGCTTATCTTCTACCAACTTCTTAAGGTCTTGATCACTGGCTGCGCCAACATTAAAGTCGCCATCGGTAGCCAGCATGATGCGGTTGACCCCGTCTTTGACGAATGCCTGCTCTGCCAATTTATAAGCTGCATTGATACCCGCCTCTCCGGCAGTGGAGCCACCGGGCTGAAGATTATCTATAGCATTCAATATCTTGGCTTTGTCCGATGCTTTAGTGGGTTCAAGCACGATTCCTGCATCACCGGCATAGGTGACAATGGAAACAGTATCAGACGGCTTCAACTTGTTTACCAAAAGGCGGAACGAAGCCTTCAAAAGCGGCAATTTATCAGACTCATCCATCGAGCCGGAAACATCCAGCAGGAACACGAGGTTCGCCGCCTTTTGCTCCACAACAGACAAATCATAGCCCTTTATTCCAATGTGCAACAGCTTAGTATTTTGGTTCCAAGGCGTTGGCGTAACGGTCACATTGGCTTTGAAAGCATCCTCGGCTTTTTCAGGTCCGGCATAGGCATAAGGGAAATAATTGACCATTTCTTCGATGCGCACGGCATCGTGGACAGGCAAAACACCTTGATTTAGCTGGCTGCGCAAGGACGAATAGCCGGAAGTATCCACATCGACAGAGAATGTTGAAACCGGCTGGGTAGCCACCGCAACAACACTATTGGACTTCGCTTCCGGAAACTTATCGCGGTTTTCACGCTCAACCATCGGCGCTTCCGGCATTGGCGCTGGCGCCATCACCGCTTCGGGCGCAGCGAGACCGACGGCTTGGTCAGCCCCAGCCATCCGACCAAATGCCTCCACAGCAGGAGCCGCGGCTGCGGGCTCGTCCATCATTTTATTGTCAGCCAATTTCACCGCGCCGCCATTCAATGGAGCAGATTCAACCAGTACATCAGTGGAAGCCATTGAATCCATTTCGGATTTAGCCTTCGCGGCGTCCGTGCCATCATCCCTTTTTCTGGCAGGTGTTGCAGGCTTGGCAGGCTCTGCCGTTGGCACAGCAACTATCTTGTTGTCGTCCAGTTGGTTAGTAAATGTCTCCTTTTTAAGCCCTGCATCACCTATTAGCATCGGCGTTGCATTCCGGTTTTGCATCAATTGATAGGCAGTAATCCCTGCGATGGGCGCGATCAAAAGCGTGGCGAGGGCAGTTCCAGAGAGAAGTCTTGTGTTCATCGTAAAGCTCCATATTGTGGTTGCGATACGACTAAGACGGGATGGGGAAGCCATTCCTTTGGTTGTTTCAAAAGAATTTTTATGAACACTATCAAAGGCTTGCAGCGCCGCACGCTTGGCAGCATCAATCGCGACGGGGCGCGGCTGCGGGACGGATAGTTTGGACAAATCATTCAAATCAAATTCGGGGTCGCTCATTGCGCGTCCTCCTTCAGTAGTATTTTCAGTCGCTTGCGCGCCTCGTGAACGTGGAAAGAAATCGTGGCTTCAGCGCAGCCAAGCGCTTCCGCCGCCTCGCGGTGGGTGGCACCATCACCATAAACTAGTAAAACCGCATTGCATTGCTTGTCCGGCAATTTGCGAACCGCAACCCAAAGCGTCGCGTTATGGTCCTCAGTTTCGGATAGTGGTTGCGAGGTTGGATCAACAAAATAGCTGGCCAAGCCTTTGTTTTCACTTGTCCTTTTGCGAAAAAAGTCCGTCACCGCATTGATAGAAAGCCGCAGCAAAAACCCGCGCAGCGCCGCTGGCTCGCGTAAGGTTTGCAAGGCGCTGGCCAGCTTTATCATCACCTCTTGGGCAATGTCCTCGGCATCGGCACGGTTGCCGACGCGGCGATAGGTGCAGCCATGCACTAGCGCGTAATGACGCTCCACTAATGCGGCAAATGCCTGCCTGTCTCCACCCTGGCATTTGCGTACCAGCGAGGAATCATCCAACAAAAACAGGCTGTTAACAGCATCCATCTGTAATCCGTCCCAGCGCGCAACACCACTCCATTGACCTTAAGACGGATGGACTGTGGCATTCCTTTGGTAGCGAGCAAAATTATTTTGCAAAAGCAGACATATGAAACTGCATTTGCTCAGGGTTATATTCAAATGCCTGACCGACCGGACATGCGCGCCGAGCCAAGCAGCCGCCTTCCTTGCACACCTCACCTTCGGTTGATTTGATATGCTCACGGCAATGGTCAACAGCATAGCCTTCGAGCGAAAAAGCGTTGACAGGACAAGCACTTAGGCACGGTTTTTCCACGCAAGTATCACAAGGGTGACTCAACTTTTCAACGGGCTGACTCAACGTCAAATCATCAAAAATCAGCGCCCCACGATAGGCATGCCACAGGCCATAGGTTGAATGAGTGAGAATTCCCAACGGCGAAGGCTTCATACCCGTGGCGGCCATAATCCATTGTTGAAACGGCAAATAAGGTAGATCCGAGGGAAAAACCGCTTGCCCGCCAAATGTGACTGCTACGGCCCCAATGACCTTCTTGGACCATGTATCTAGTGGATCAGAAAGCGCTCGGAAACCGCTCGAAGATGATACGCCGCGCGAACGGAGATCATGCGGAAGTGATACGGATTGCGCACGAAGCCAGCTCGAGAAGTGCGGCCAGATGCTCGAACCAGCATGACCGATCAAAATGATGGTTTTGCCCTGTTCCGAAAGAGATGTCACTACGTTCAGGCCATGTGCGGCTAGCGCAGTTTTCAGATTTGCAAGGAACACCACAGTGAGATTTTCCTTTCAAAGAATTATGGCACGACGGCATCACATTGCCATCTGGCCAATGTCATCCCGCTGGAACACGCCGCCTAACCTCAAGCCCGTGGTTTCGCCACAGGTTCCCTAAAAGCGCTTTTCCACACTTCGTCGTGAATGATGTTGGCCACTTTAGCCCGGCCTGAATCGGGCTCCTTTCAGGTGAAGGCGTCGGTCATTGAGTCTTTCTTCTGGCGGATGAATTCAAGCAACGCTTCATCAATCGCCGGATCAAGATGCGGGGCTTCGTAAGCATCCAGCAGCTTGCGCACCAACTCATTGCCGCGTTGCTCCATGCGCTTTTCGCCTTCGGCTTCCCACTGCTCATAGGAATTATTATCCGTAAGCGGCGAGGCGTAGAAAGCGGTCTGGAAGTTTTCCAGCGTATGCGCACAGCCAAGATAATGGCTGCCCGGACCCACTTCGCGAATGGCGCTCATAGCCTGACCGTTTTCAGATAGATCCACACCGCCAGCAAATTTCTGCGTCATGCCGAGTTGGTCGATGTCCATGATGAATTTTTCATAAGACGAGACCAAGCCGCCTTCGAGCCAACCTGCCGAATGCAGCACGAAGTTTGTGCCCGCCAAAATGGTGGAGTTAAGCGTATTGGCAGACTCGTATGCCGCCTGCGCATCCGGAACCTTGGAACCACAGAGTGAACCACCGGTACGGAACGGCAGACCAAGACGACGCGCCAACTGCGCAGCACCATAGGAAACCAGCGCAGGCTCAGGCGTGCCGAAAGTCGGCGCGCCGGACTGCATGGAAATGGAAGCCGCGAACGTGCCCATCAGCACAGGCGCGCCCTTGCGGCACAGCTGCGTAAACGCCGCACCAGCCAAAACCTCGGCCAAAACTTGGGTCAGCGTGCCTGCCACAGTAACCGGAGACATAGCGCCCGCCAAAATGAACGGCGTGACGATGCAAGCCTGATTGGCACGGGCATAGGCTTTAGCAGCGCCCAGCATTGTGTCATCGAAAACCATAGGTGAGTTGGCGTTGATAAGGTTGATAACAACCGTATTCTTTTCCACAAACTCTTTGCCGAACAGAATGCGGCACATTTCGATTGTGTCCTGCGCGCGTTCCGGCGCAGTGACGGAGCCCATGAAAGGCTTATCGGAATATTTGATATGGCTGTAGATCATATCCAGATGGCGCTTGTTCACCGGCACATCCACGGGCTCACACACCGTGCCGCCCGAATGGTGAATGCTTGGCGCCATATAGGCAAGCTTCACGAAATTGCGGAAATCCTCAATCGTTGCATAGCGGCGAACACCCTCCAAATCGCGCACGAAGGGGGGGCCATAAACGGGTGCAAACACAGTCGCGTTGCCGCCAATTTGCACATTACGCTCAGGATTACGGGCATGCTGGGTGAAGACGGATGGCGCGGTCTTCAACAATTCGCGGCACAGGCCTTTGGGGAAATGCACGTGCTCGCCCTTAATATCAGCGCCCGCTTCCTTCCACATGGCAATCGCTTCAGGATCATCACGGAAAATAATGCCAACCTCTTCAAGCACGATGTCAGCATTGCGCTCGATTATGGTGAGGCCCTCCTCATCCAGCACTTCATAGTTTGCCATTTTGCGCATGATGTAAGGAAGCTGGGGCCCAAGTCCAACCGCGCCGCGTGTTGCACGCCGTGTCGCCGCACCGCCGGAATTGCGCGCACCGCGACGCCCGCCGCCTGCTGCCGGAACTTCCGCTTCAATTGTCACATCATCGCTCATGCTATTTATCCTTTATCCAACCGTACAAACGCGGCTGCAAATTCTTTTGACTACATGCCATTCTAAAGAAGGGTATGCCAGCGGCAATTCCACATGCGGCTTTGCTTGGCGCATGAAGGATAGAGCGCCCGCCATGTCGCCCCTTTCACGGCTCAAGTCGCATTTAAGCACTGTCTTTTCATTTATCTGTCAGATAGTTATAGCAGTCTCGAACCCGTGCTTCGCATTCAAGGAATTTTTCTATGGCTGATGATGAAATCATTCTCTCGGAACTCTCTGATGATGAACTTGTGCAACAAATGCATGATGATCTCTACGATGGCCTGAAAGAGGAAATCGAAGAAGGCACCAATATTCTGCTCGAACGCGGCTGGGTTCCCTACGATGTGCTAACCAAAGCACTCGTTGAAGGTATGCGCATTGTGGGCGAAGATTTCCGCGATGGCATTTTGTTCGTGCCGGAAGTGCTGCTTTCAGCCAATGCCATGAAGGCGGGCATGTTCATTCTGCGCCCGCTGCTCGCCGCTACTGGCGCACCGAAGCAGGGCAAGATGGTTATCGGCACAGTTAAGGGCGACATCCACGACATTGGCAAAAACCTCGTCGGCATGATGATGGAAGGCGCTGGCTTTGATGTCATCGACCTTGGCATCAACAATCCGGTTGAAAAGTATCTGGCCGCTATCGAAGAGCATCAGCCGGATATTCTGGGCATGTCAGCGCTATTGACCACAACAATGCCTTATATGAAGGTCGTTATCGACACCATGAAAGAAAAAGGCATTCGCGACGACTACGTCATTCTGGTTGGCGGCGCGCCGCTCAACGAAGAATTCGGCAAAGCCGTTGGTGCAGACGCGTATTGCCGCGACGCCGCAGTCGCTGTGGAAACTGCCAAGTCATACATGGTGCGTAAGCACAACCGCATGGCTGGCGCGTAATCGGGCCTAGCCAGTCGGGCATTGGTGCCAGAAATTGCATATTAAATGGCGACGACCGCCCTCATGCGGTCGTCATTATATGTAAAGTTAAACGCAGCGAGCGCGTAAAGTCAGTTTACTGAATCTTGAACTGCATCAGCTGTTTGATTGACGTCTTTGCCCACACCGCGCACGGTGTTGGCGCACGACGCTGTAAATATGGCAGCGATAAGGGCAAGGGCAGTGAGAAAACGATGATTGGACATTGGTCAGTCTCCTTATGGATGGTCAGGTAAATATTGATGAGTGACGGGGACTCAACCTCACAACGCGTCAACGCGCAAAAGGTTCGAATTATTGCCTGCGGCGCCATTGCGCGCGAGGTGATTGCCATTTGCGAAGCTAACAATCTCGCTCATATCGACCTGAAATGCCTTCCTGCCATTTGGCATGTCTATCCAAGCAAGATTGCGCCAGGTATGCGCGAGGCAATTGCCGAGGCACGCGCCGAAGGTTTCAAGCGCATTTTCATTGGCTACGCCGAATGCGGCACACAGGGCGAATTAGACAAGATTTGCGCCGAAGAAGGCATCGAGCGTATCGGCGGGCCGCATTGCTATGCGTTTTTCACCGGCACTGAAAAATTTCTCAAAGAAGCCGAGCATGAGATTACGGCCTTTTACCTCACGGACCTACTGGCGCGGCAGTTTGAGAGTTTCGTCATAGAGCCGATGAAATTTGAAGAGCATCCTGAGCTTATCAAAATGGTATTCGGCAACTATACCAAGATTGTCTATTTGGCGCAGACCCACGACGAAGCGTTGCAAACCAAGGCAAAATGGGCGGCAAACTATCTCGGTCTGGATTATGAATATCGCTATACAGGCTATGGCGAACTCAATGATGTTTTGAAACAATTATAAGATTGCCTTCAATTCGGCATTTGAACCCGATAAGTTCATGAATAAGTGACAATCAACTGTCACATTGATTCTTGTTAAGAGCCCGTCGGAATCCACCATATGAATGATGAACCATCGCAAGCTGATAGCGCAGGCAAAGCCAAACATCGCCCGTTGTCATCAGTGCTTGAAGAGTTTGCGACCAGTGCGACCGGCAATATCAGCTTTGCCGATCTGCGCGATGCGCTAGGCGACCGCGCCTTTGCAGCATTGTTGGTTCTGTTTTCCTGTGTGAACCTCATTCCCATCACGCCGCCGGGCACGACGCTTATTTTCGGCATCCCACCGCTGGTCATCGCCGTGCAAATGCTGCTCGGCTTTAAGAAGTTATGGCTGCCCGATTTTATCCTAAAGCGCCCTATTTCTGCCGAACGGTTTCAAGACCTGATGGCACAAGTCACGCCGCGCTTGCAAAAAATGGAGCGCTATATTCGCCCGCGCTATTGGCCGTTTTCGCCCATGATTGGCGAGCGAATTGTTGGTCTTCTCTGCGCGCTTCTCTCCATTCTGGTGATTTTGCCCATCCCTGGCGCAAACTGGCTGCCCGCCTTTGCCATGGTGCTTATGGGACTCTCGCTGACAGAACGCGATGGCTTGCTTTTGATGACGGGCCTCGCAATCGGTGTCGGGTTTCTCTGTGCATTTGCCACAGTGATTGATACGGCGGCCCATCATTTGCAGAGATTTTTGTAAGTCGCCTCTCGTCAATTTCTAAACTTTATTGCATGTCGCATATAGGCGTCGCTTTTTGGGGCAACGGCGTCGTGGCGCAACTAGCTCAAAATCCTTATCCCCTGCACTTTCATTTCAAATTGGAGTTACTATGGCTGATCTCATCATCGTTTTCTGGCGCGATATTCCGGCGCAAGTTATTGTCAAAAAAGGCCGCACCAGCGCCAAGCGCGAACTGCCGTTGCGTTTTACTGAAGCCATTGATATGGCCGCCATGCGCACGGGGGCAGCCGAAAGCGGTGCTTATTTGGAAGAATGGCGCAAAGGCGAACCAACGCCTGTTTCCGACGAGTTAGAGGCCGAGGCCGACAAAGCCATGGCCGCAATTGATGCTGAATATACCCATGAGCGCCTCGTTGCGCTGGTGAAATCCGGGGGAACTAATGTCTGAAGTCATTTCGAGCGCACCCAAACCGGCGCCTAAAAAGCCTGCACCCAAGCCTGAAATTGGGCCGGTGCAGTTTGCTGCCGATGGCCGCAAACGCCGCAAGTGGACGATCAAATATTGGTCAATCCGCCATTCCGGCGCGCTCGAAACCTTCTACAATCTCTTTGAAAAGACATTGCTGCTCACAGCGCCGCTTGCCAAAAAAATTGGTTATGAGCGCTTGGAAAGACCCGTCGCTGCATTCGAGCGCTCGGTCAAAGGCGTTATGTTTGACTGCCGCATGTGCGGCAAGTGTGCCCTGTCATCCACCGGCATGTCATGCTCCATGAATTGCCCCAAGCAGTTGCGCAACGGCCCGTGCGGCGGTGTGCGCGCCAATGGCAATTGCGAAGTGATAGCCGATATGCCGTGCGTCTGGGTGAAAGCCTGGGAAGGCGCACAGGGCATGAGCGACAACACAAAAATTCTTGAAGTGCAAAAGCCGGTTGATAATTCCATCAAGGAAACCTCGACTTGGCTGCGCCTGATGCGCGAAAAGACAGCGGAAAAAGCAGCATGAGCCCCGATATTCATCCTCACGACCCGAGCCTGCCGCTTGATCCATTACCCGGCCATTCCTCGCGCGGTCGCTTAGAGCGCGTATTGCGGCGCGGCGAGTTTGCGGTAACGGCAGAACTCAATCCGCCGGACAGCGCCAACCCGGATGATGTGTATGAACGCGCCTCCATATTCGATGGCTGGGTCGATGGCATCAATGCCGTCGATGCATCCGGCGCGAACTGCCACATGTCATCTGTCGGCATCTGCGCCCTACTCACCCGCATGGGCTACGCGCCGATCATGCAGATTTCTTGCCGCGATAGAAACCGCATTGCCATTCAAGGCGACGTACTTGGCGGCTCCGCGATGGGCGTGCAAAACATTCTTTGCCTCACTGGCGATGGTGTGCAAGCGGGCGACCAGCCGGGCGCAAAGCCGGTGTTTGACCTTGATTCCATGTCGCTCTTGGAAACCATCCGCACCATGCGCGATGACGGGAAATTCCTGTCTGGCCGCAAACTAACAACACATCCGCCCGTATTCATCGGCGCAGCAATCAATCCATTCGTGCCGCCGCAAGAATTCCGCGCTCAGCATTTCGCCAAGAAAGTCGCAGCAGGCGCGCAGTTTGTGCAGAGCCAATATTGCTATGATGTGCCAATGTTTAAAGACTTCATGGCCCGCTCCCGCGATTTGGGCCTGACTGAGAAATGCTTCGTGATGGTCGGCGTCGGCCCGCTTGCTTCAGCCAAAACCGCCCGCTGGATGCGCTCCAACGTGCCCGGTGTACACATTCCTGATTCCATAATCGCCCGCCTTGAAGGCGCAAAAGATCAAAAAGCCGAAGGCAAGCAAATTTGCATCGACATTTTGAACGAGTGCAAAGACATTGAAGGCGTTCACGGCGCGCATGTTATGGCCTATAGGCAGGAAGAGTTTGTGGCTGAGATCGTTCATGACAGCGGCATTCTTAAAGGCCGCCAGCCGTGGAAGCGCGAAGCACGCCAAGACGAGCAGCAGGTTATCGACCGGCTGGATTCACTTTTGCATCGCGATGCCATTTCGCCGCAAGGCATG
>JAYTVD010000221.1:0-9784 GCA_043744175.1 Phyllobacteriaceae bacterium | reverse complement strand
GTTCATCGACATTTTCGGTTACATCGAAGTGATCGGGGAAGCCGGGCAGCGATGCGTATGGCCCCTGCGGCCCCATGCTTTTCGGTGTTTTGTTCAAGTAAGGACCATCCAGCCAATCGGCCTTCAGGCGGAACTTTTTGTCCGGCCAGTTGAAGCCATTGAGATAATGTGAGGTCTCAAAATCCGGCTGCAAGTCCATCCATTTTTGTTCCTCAACTTCGCGCCACGACAAGCCCCTGCCCTTGGCGAGCATGGTCTCAATCAGCTCGCGCTCAGTCTTGCCGAAGCCCGGCTTGTCGCCAACGCCAAGACGCTTTGCCAGTTCCTCAATCACAAAATGATTGGGCTTCGGCCCTTCCGGCGCGTCAATCAGTTTTGGCCCGAGCGAGATGTGTTGGTGGCCGCCGCCCTTATAAATATCGTCATGCTCAAGAAACATCGTGGCAGGCAAAACGATGTCCGCCATCTTGGCGGTGTCGGTCATGAACTGCTCGTGGACGACAGTGAACAGGTCTTCGCGCGCCATGCCTTTGCGGATCAAGCGCTGCTCCGGCGCGACATTCATGGGGTTGGTATTTTGGATCAGCATGGCTTTGACGGGCGGGCCGCCATAGAGCGCTTCAGCGTCACCGGTAAGGACGCGGCCAATTTTGGATTGGTCAAGATGGCGCACTTTCGGGTCGGCCATTGCCGTGCCTTCAAGCTCGGCGGTGTAGAGCTTTAGGATGCCGGAATTGGAGTTGAACGCGCCGCCACCTTCATATTGCCAATGGCCGCAAACGGTGGGAACGCACAGCGCGGCGTGCATGTTCGGCGCGCCATTGCGTTGGCGGGCGAAGCCGTAACCGAGGCGGAAAAACGTGCGTTTGGTATTGCCGATGAGGTGGGCGAACGCGGAGATTTCATCCACGGACAAGCCCGTAATTGCCGCCGCCCACTCCGGCGTCCTAGTTGCCAGATGCGCCTCCAAACCTGCCGGATCATCAGCATATTTTGCCAGATAATCACGGTCTGCCAGGCCATCGCGAAAGAGAATGTGCATGACGCCTGCAGCTAGTGCGCCATCCGTTCCCGGGCGCAGCACCAGTCCCATGTCGGCCTGCTTGATCGTATCATTGTTATAAATATCAATGACGACGATTTTTACGCCGCGTTCCTTTCGCGCCTTGATGGCGTGGGTCATGACATTGACCTGCGTGGACACAGCATTGGTGCCCCAGATAACTACGCAGTCGGATTTCGCCATTTCGCGCGGGTCCACGCCAAGCAATTTGCCCGTTCCAGCCACATAACCAGTCCACGCCATGTTGACGCAGAACGTGTCGAACATGTTGGAATATTTCTTGGCATGGCGCAGCCGGTCTATGCCATCGCGCTGCACAAGGCCCATGGTGCCGGCGTAGAAATAGGGCCAGATGCTTTCCGAACCGAACTGCTCCTCAGCTTCTAGAAACTTCGCGGCAACCGTATCCAAGGCTTCATCCCAGCTGATTTGTTGCCACTGGCCTTCGCCCTTTTTACCCATGCGCTTTAGCGGGTGTAGCAGTCTATCAGGGTGGTGAATGCGCTCGGCATAGCGGGCCACCTTGGCGCAAATAACACCTGCGGTGTAAGTATGGTCTTTGGCGCCGCGTACGCGCCCAATGGTCTTGCCATCAAGAATTTCCACATCCAGTCCGCAAACTGACGGGCAATCATGCGGACAGGTGGAGTTTTTGATAACTGAATTGGGCGTCGCGCTCATAGATAATTTCGTCCTTTTTTAACGCTATGATCTTGGCTTTTCCAATTGCCATCTTAGATTGGCTTTAACGGCAGGCCATTCAGTCGAAATTATTGAGTACACAGCCGTATCACGGGTAGTACCGTTTGGCATCACGGAATTGGACCGGAGGACGCCATCGAGTTTGGCTCCAAGCCGTTCAATTCCCCTTCGGCTCTGCGAATTTAAAAAGTGCGTTCTGAATTCCACGCAGATGCAATTGAGTTTTTCGAATGCATGTTCGAGTAGCAGTAGTTTGCATTCGGTATTAAGCGGTGTTTTTTGTACAGAGTTTCTGTACCAAGTTGATCCGATTTCGAGCCTGCGGTTTGCTGCATCAATATTCATGTAGGTGGTCATGCCGACTGCTCTACCGGTTTCCTTTTCAATAACCGCGAATGGTAGCATTGTGCCAACCTTGCGAAGCTCAAGCCGCCGTTCAATTTCCTTCTCAACATCCTCAGGTTTGGGAATTATCGTGTACCAAAGTCGATACAACTCACCATCAGCAACAGCTTCGGCCAAATCCTCGCGGTGTTCTGAAGTGAGTGGAACCACTTTTACATGATTACCTTCAACCGAAAAAGTAGCTGGCCAGACTGTCATTTTGGGACCCCCTCAACGTTTTCAATAAATATTGTCGTCTTGTTACAAAGACTATGACCTTAAACATAAGCGTAGCATTGGTTTAGCCATGGGAACTAATGACAGTTATAGATGAAATCCATCACTTCTGACCTAGCTCAAGCGGATCACGATCACGCCACAGACGATGAATGCGATGCCCAGCAAGCGCCATTTGCCGATATGCTCTTTTAGGAGAATGAAGGAAATTGCAGCGGCGAAAAGGATTGATGTTTCGCGTAAGGCTGCCACGGAGGCGACGGGGACATTGAGGCTCATCGCCCAGAGCGCCGCTCCGTAGGAACCGATTGTGCCGAACCCGCCAAGCAGGCCTGCCAGATAGCGCTTCTTAACCAGCGCCACGAGTTCGTTCGGCGTTTTGTAAAGCGCCCATGCCACAAGAGGTACGGCGTGGAGCACGAAAATCCACAGTGTGTAAGCAATGGCAGCATCAGATTTGCGCACGCCAATGCCGTCAGTCACCGTATAGGCGGCTATGAAGCAGGCATTGGTTAGCGCGGCAGTAAGCGTTGATTTATGGGAGGAGCTACGCCGCAGCGATTCCCACGCCATAGTCAAAATACCACCGGAAACGATGAGAATGCCGAGCCAACGAAGTGCGGGCAGCGGCTCGCCTATCAGCGGCAGACTTACCAGCGCCACCAAAAGCGGAGCTGTGCCGCGCATCAGCGGATAGGCCAAACTCATATCGCCGGATTTATAAGCCCGCGCGATGAGCACAACATAAACTGCCTGAAGAACGGCGGATGTGGCAATAAATGGCCAACTGGCGCGGGCTGGTTGGTTTAAGAATGGCAAAACACTACCCGCGATGAGGGCGGCAAAGACCATAATCAAAACAGCATTGAGAAACTTATCGCCGTCTGATTTGACCAGCGCGTTCCAACCGGCGTGCAAAAACGCCCCGAACAGAACGATAAGCAACACATTGCCGGGGATTGATTGCATGACGACTCGATTGTGATTTTATATGTCGGCTAGGCTTTGCACCTAAGTTGAGCGAAATCCAGCCTTGCGATGGAGCCAATGGTGTGAAAAAAGCGGGGCATGAATTATCGTCACGCCTACCATGCCGGAAACTTTGCCGATGTTGCAAAGCATATCATTGTCACACGCATCGTTGAGTATTTGAAGCAAAAGGACAAAGCCTTCCGTGTGATTGATACACATGCGGGCATTGGCATTTATGATTTGACCGGCACCGAGGCGCAAAAAACCGGCGAATGGCACGGCGGCGCGGAGAAGCTTTTGGCCGCAGATTTGGGCCCGAAGGTTTCGCCGCTTGTTGCGCCTTGGCTTAACATTGTTCGCAGCGTCAACAGCGATACAAGTTTGAAGAAATATCCCGGCTCTCCAAAGCTGGTGCGGATGCTTTTGCGCAAGCAAGACAGGCTGACGGCCATTGAACTGCATCCTGAAGACGCGCGTAAACTTTCCGGGCACTTTGCCGGGGATTATCAGACCCGCGTTATCGAACTCGACGGCTGGCTGGCGCTTGGCGCGCAGCTACCGCCGAAGGAAAAGCGCGGCATGGTTCTGGTTGATCCGCCGTTTGAAGAGCGCGACGAATTTGACCGGCTGGTGGACGGGCTTATCAAAGCGCATAACCGCTGGCCCGGCGGCATTTACGCGCTGTGGTATCCGATAAAGGACCGCAAAGAGCTGAATTCATTTCATAAAAGATTGAAAGACAGCGGCATTGGGAAAATTCTCAATGCTGAATTGGTGGTACGCACGCTGTCGCCGGAGACTGGCCTTGCGGGAACTGGCATGATTATTGTTAATCCGCCCTATACGCTGGAAGCCCAGTTAAAGTTGATATTTCCCAAGCTCGTTGATTTAATGAAGCAAGATCAAAACCCATATTGGTCTGTGGAATGGTTGGCTGGTGAGACAGTTGTGGAACAGCTTGACCAAGACTAGTCTTCTCGGCGACATTGATATCAACGAATCTTCCTTTGAAAGGCACTTAAATGCGCAGTGCACATATGATTTTAGGTTTGGCCGGTCTGGCTTTGGCAATTGTGTTGCCGCTATCTGCGGCGCAGGCGAGCGATGTTTCGGCCTGCGATTCTCCTGGAATTTTATCAACGATTTCATCACGATTTCATCATCAATCGCGTGAAGTGCACCACAATGACTTGGTAATTGAATCCTACACCAAGGTGCATCAGCACCGCTTTGAAGAGAAGCGCAAACTATGGCCAATCGCGCGGCGCTATTGCATGGCGACGGCTCATATTTCCAACGGTCACCACTATGCTGTGCGCTATTTTATCGAAGGCGGCATGGGGTTAGCGTCGATTGGCGATAATGTAGAATTCTGCGTGAGCGGGTTTGATCGTTGGAATGTTTATAACTCTTACTGCCGCGTGGCGCGGTAAGTTCAAGTGAAATCATGTATTAAAATCAGCCTGTTAGCGGCTAGTTTAGCGCTAATGCAGGGTTGCGGCGATAAGGGCAAGCAGCAGGTGCAGGCACCAACGCCGATTGCAAACGCCGCGCCATCCAAACCCGAAACGCAAGCCGCCACACCTACAGCACCGCAAGCTGAAGTACCTAAGACAGTGGTTGGTGCCGCAATTCCGCAAGGCAGCGGGTTTGATTTTTACGTGCTGTCACTGTCCTGGTCGCCGTCATTTTGTCTGGCTAACGGGGCGGATAGCGACCCTGCTCAGTGCCGTACTTCTAAGCCGTTTGACTTTATTGTTCATGGTCTGTGGCCGCAAAATGAGCGCGGATATCCGGAGGGCTGCAACGCCCAAGACTATCCAAACCGCGAACAAATTCGTTCGATTTCGGACATAACGCCATCTCCTGGTCTGGTGCGGCATGAGTGGGAAAAGCATGGCGGCTGCTCGGGACTTTCGGTGGATGACTATTTTGAAGTGATGCACCAGGCGCGGGCGCGGGTGAAAATTCCGGCGCAGTTTGTGCATCCCATCCGCGATTTTTCGCTGACACCTAGTGTCATTGAAACGGCCTTTATTCGCGCCAACCCTGGGCTTAATTCCGGTGAAATATCAACGGCTTGCAGCCATGGCGATCTTAGTGAAGTGCGGATTTGCCTGACGAAGGACTTGGCATTTCATCCCTGCCCCGAGGTGGACCGCGATGCGTGCCGTAGCAACCTTGTGACCATTCCCGCTCCCTAGAATTGGATTTTTAAATGCCCAAACTTTTACTTACAACCCCCTCACCTTACAGTGCCAAGGCGCGCATGGCGGCGGTTCATGCCGGCTATGAGTGCGAATGGGTTTTGGTCGATACGTCCAAGCCAAATGCCGAGCTGTCTGCTGCTAACCCATTGGGAAAGATACCTGTTTTGCTGACCGAGAGCGATGGTGCGGTGTTTGATAGCGTGGTGATTTTGCAGTATATCAACCGCGCAACGGGCGGGAAATTGCTGCCGAAGAACGCTGCCAAGCGCCTTGAGGCGGAGCGGATGGAGGCGATTGCTGACGGCATTAACGACTGTGCCGTGGCGTACCAGTATGAGAAGCGCCAGCGGCCTGAAGCCATGCAATATCAAGGGTGGTTGGACAAGCAATGGGGTAAAGTTACCCATGCGTTAGACTATTTGGAGGCCAACCCACCGAAGCTGCCATCGCGGATTCATGGCGGGCATATTGCGCTGGCGGCGGCTCTTGGATACCTCACTTTGCGCTTTCCCGGCTGGGAAAAAGGCCATCCAAAATTGAAGCGCTACGCAAAGAAATTTAGCGATACCCATGCGGCGCTGGCGGTGCATTTACCGCACCAGAATTAGGTCGGCGAACGCTCGCCAACCGCCCGAAGATGATGCGGAACGCGCACGGAATACGTTCGGGAACCGCCCGAAACCGGAGCGAAGCAAGTTCGGGCTACTTCAGCTGAGCACGAAGTGTGTCTTCAACCGCGCTATCAAAGGAGTCTTCCGTTTTTGGCGCTTCTGATTTCTTAGCTTCGGCCAGAACGAATGCATCGCGCTTGGTAATCAGTGCTGCCATTTTTGTTTCCAGCTCGGCTCGCTGTTTCAGCCTGCCGTCAAGCCAGACTTGGCGCTCTGCGCTTGGTTTGGCTTTGAGTTCTGTTGGCATTTCGTCGTCTTTGATTTTGCCAAGATCGACTTTGTTGTTGCGCACATCTGCGAGCAAATCGCCGCCGCCGGTGATGACTTCTTTGGTGATGGTGCGCTTGGAATAATATTTGGAATTGTCGATTTTGACAGCGTCGGAGGATGCCGCTTTCTCCGCCATACGGGCGTTGGTGTCTAGTTTGCGAGACTCGTTTCCATAGGGGACAACTGAGTCGTCCAGCATTTTTTGCACGTGCAAAACTTCATCATCATAGGGTGTGATGATAATTGTCACCTGCCCGCCGCTTTGTGGAATGGCGATGAAGCGACCGTGACCAAAGTGGGCGATCTCTTTCCACACTGGCGTTGTCTCTGCCATGTCGCCAGCCTGAACGGCATTAACGATGATATGCTTATCAGCGGCCAGTTGCAGAATTTTTGGATATTGCCGTTCTTGCTCATAGTCCATGTGCGGCGGGGCATCGCCGACCAAAAACACAATGTGTTTGACATTATCGCCGGAAGTCCATTGTAGGCCGCCGACTGCCTCATCCAGTGCTTCATTGACGGACTCCGGCGTATCGCCGCCGCCATCGGCCTCTAGCTTGACGAGCTTGGCATAGAGGCCTTGGATATCTTCAGATAGTGGTTCCGATTGCACCACGTAATCATCGCCGCGATCGCGATAGGCCACCAGCGCCATGGCAATGTCGGCCTCGGGATTGGTATCGACTATTGTCGAGGCAATCGACCAAATCTTCTTTTTTGCGCCATCAATGAGGTCTGCCATAGAGCCGGTTGTATCAAGGACGAAAGCCACCTCAACGCGCTGGTGCGGGCTTTCCGCCAAGGCGGCGGTAGAAACTGACGAGAGGAGCGATAGTGCGGCAATGGCCAAAGTAAATTTCATTTCATCCTCCACAATGAATTTGGGTGGAGGCTAGAAAGTGAAAATGGTTGAATAAGGTTTGGAAAATGGCGGGATTGTGGGCAATTATGTCTATTATGGATGGCGTGGATCGATCGGCGTGATAGCGCCTAGCCCCAACACGTCTTCCAGCAATTTCGCGCCAGCCAAAAGCTGCGCCTCGCCACGCGGCGGGGCGATGATTTGAATGCCGACGGGCAAGCGCTCGCTTGTGAAGCCTGCGGGAATTGAGATGGCTGGGCAGCTTACCATTGTGATGGCCGAGCAAATCAGCAGCCAGTCAACATAAGACTTAAATTTGGTGCCATCGCACTCCTCGACATAGCGCTGCTCGACGGGAAATGGCGGGACGATGGTGGTGGGGCACAGCAACAGATCGTAGGTTTCGAAAAAGCGCCCTACCCGCTGGTACATGGCGCCGCGCTGGCTTTCGGCCTTGGCGATTTCTGCGCCTGTCAGGGCAAGGCCCTTCTCTATATTCCATATGACTTCGGGTTTCAGCATAGCGCGGTGGGTATCCAGAAGGCTTTTCATGCCAACGGCATAATTGAGCGCGCGCAGCACTTGCGAGCACTCTAGAGCTTCGGTCAAATCCGGATGCGCCTCTTCGACGATGACGCCTTCGGCCTCTAGCTTGCGGGCGGCGGCCATGACGATGTCTGCGACTTGTGGGTCCACAGGCGTGATACCGAGATTTCTGCTGATAGCGACACGGCGTGGCTTCCAGCCGGAGCGGGCGGCATTGAGATAAGATGTGCCATCGCGCGGCAATGATAACGGATCGCCGCGTTCCTCGCCGATCATGGCATCGAACAGCAGGGCGCAATCTTCGACGTTGCGGGCCATCGGGCCTTCGACATCCAGCGTGCTATCTATCTTTGCACCAACGGAAGCCGCCACACGGCCGGGGCTTGGCCTCATGCCCACCACGCCGCAGAAACTTGCCGGATTGCGCAGCGAGCCGCCAAGGTCGGACCCATGCGCGACCCACGCTGTGCCGCTGGCGAGTGCCGCCGCCGCGCCGCCGGAGGAGCCAGCGGCGGAGCGCGACAAGTTCCACGGATTGCGCGTTGCGCCGAACACTTCGTTGAACGTATTGCCTCCCGCGCCAAACTCGGGCGTGTTGGACATGGCATAAATGATGCCGCCAGAAGCTTCCAAATGGGTGACGAGAATGTCTGAGGTTTCTGGAATATTATCAGTGAAAATCGGCGAACCCTGAGTGGAGCGCACGCCTGCGACATTGGTCAAATCTTTGATGGGTACTGGCAGACCAGCCAACACACCGCGCTCGCTGATTGGTCTTTTAATCAGCGCACGGGCATGGGTGCGGGCGCGATCAAAGCAGAGAGTTGGCAGTGCGTTGACGTGGCGATCAACGTCGCCAATTCGCGCCTCCAGCGCATCCAAACAATCCAGCGGCGAGATTTCGCTGGATTTGAGACGGGCGACGATTTCTGTGGCGGTGGCGCCGAAGAGTTCGGACATTGGTAATTCTCGTTTTATCTAGATTGATAATAAACCTGCGTTACCAACAAGCCCCAATTACGAATGAGCTATTTTAGGAGCAACAGTCTCTTTGATAGTGATGTGGGGAGCATTGGCAGCAATTGCGGCAAGGACATTGGCGTGGCTGAACCCAAAATACTGTTTGATGGTCAACAGAGCTGGATCCACAAGCGGTCCAACAGACCTTAATGTTCTTTCAGTCGGGCCGAACCCATAGAGGGTTATTGAGATATCCTGAACCGATCCGTGCTTTGTGGTTTGCCCGACGCTCTCAATACGCTTCACGTCCTTCCACTTGACCCTTAGATATGACCAGTGACGCGGAAGGCAAACGCCCTCAGGGCCGATTGCCAAATCGGGGTTCCCGTCAACTGACCGAATTATGTTAAGTATGGCAGCGGAGAACCAGCCAATGCCCAAAAATATTGCAATTGGAAATTTTAGCCACACCGGCAATGCAACGAAACCCATAATCGCGAGATAAACAAGCAGGACATACCCGCAGCCCCTACCGTGGCAGCCGCGCATGTGGATCAATCTGGGATGAAAGTTTGGATTGAGAAGCCAGTGATTGGTTGTGGCTACCGCCACGACGCATAAAAGCAGACTAAAAATCCAATAATTTCTGTACTTGGTACCGAACATGAAAAAGTCACGGTAACCATAAGCTTCTAGTCGTTTTCTGGTTCTTACCAAAATGCAGACACCTTGACCCGAACGTTCAATCAAAACGTTTAGTAGGCGAACTATCCACCTATTAAATCACTAAATCAAGTTTTACATTTTAGCATTTATGAATTTATACATTGGTTTATATGTAACAATAAAAAAGCCGGGCAGTCTCCTGCCCGGCTTTTTTTCATCTTGTACTGTGAGACTAGAA
>JAYTVD010000220.1:0-2944 GCA_043744175.1 Phyllobacteriaceae bacterium | reverse complement strand
AGATTAACATCGGAGCGGTCGTTGAGGCCATCGAGCCGGACTTTCATGTGGCCGAGTGTTTTTACAAAAGCACATGTTCGTTTTTGCCATCGTGCCGGTTGCGCGGGCTGCTGGGGCAAGCGCGGTCTAGCTTTATGCAGACACTTGAGGCCAAGAATTTGAGCGATATTTTAGCAAATTAAGTGTGCACTGTTGCCGCATTTGGCGAATCCTGCCACTGACCGTGCATGGAATTTTCACCACAACAAGATGAAGCGCTCAAATCTGTCTCGCGTTGGCTAAAGGCGGGGCGCTCGCCCATATTCCGTCTGTTTGGTTATGCCGGAACGGGCAAGACCACGCTGGCGCGGCATTTTGCGGAAGATATTGAAGGCGAAGTGCAGTTTGCGGCCTTTACCGGCAAGGCGGCGCAGGTGCTGTGCTCTAAGGGCGCGAAGAATGCGCGGACGATCCACTCGCTGATTTACCGCCCGAAAGGCGAGGAGTCGGTTGAGGATGAGATAACTGGCAAAACCTCCATGTCGCCGACTTTCACGTTGAACCGTCAAAGCCCGATTGCGAAAGCCAAGCTGATAATTGTTGATGAATGCTCGATGGTGGACGAGCAGCTAGGCCGCGATTTGATGAGTTTTGGAACACCGATTTTGGTGCTGGGCGACCCCGGCCAATTGCCGCCTATTTCGGGCGGTGGCTATTTTACAGACCATGAGCCGGACCATTTGCTAACCGAGATTCACCGGCAGGCACGGGATAATCCGATCATCCGGCTCGCCATGGATGTGCGCGAGGGGCGCGAATTTATGATTGGCGATTATGGCTCCACGCAAGTGATCCATAAAAGCGATGTGACGCAGGAATTGGTGCTGGACGCGGACCAAGTGTTAGTGGGTACAAACCGAACACGTCGGCGCTATAATCAGCGGCTACGAGAGTTGAAGGGCTTTTCTGCCGACATTCCGCAGGCAGGCGACAAGCTGGTTTGTTTACGCAATGATCCCGCCAAAGGCTTACTCAATGGCTCGCTGTGGAAGGTGATGACGGCGGCGCGGGAGACGATCAAACCTGGTATAAATCTGCTTGTTGCGCCGGAGGATGATGAGCCGGGGCGCACTGTTGCCAAGATTAAACTATTGAAACAGCAGTTTGAAGAGCCGGATGTCGAAATTCCGTGGCAAACTAAAAAGCGCTATGATGATTTCGATTTTGGCTACGCACTCACAGTGCATAAGGCGCAAGGGTCGCAGTGGAATAATGTGGTGCTGTTTGACGAGAGTTTCGCCTTCAAAGATATGCGCTCGCGCTGGCTTTATACGGCTGTGACGAGGGCGGCGGAACGGTTGACGGTGGTAAGGTAGGGCGATTGCGGCAATTGTTCACGGCAAATGATGGAATGGTCAGTATCTTTTGGATTGATATTGGCGTTGCGGCGTGGATAGTGCGCACATGACCGCGAAACTTTCTGTGAATATCAATGCCATCGCTTTCTTGCGCAATCGCCGCGATTTGCCTTGGCCTGACCTTATCAATCTTGGCCGCATTGCGCTGCTGGCGGGCGCTCATGGGCTAACCGTGCATCCGCGCCCTGACGAGCGGCATATCCGCTTTTCTGATCTCGCGCCCATTCGTGCGCTGATTGATGATGAATTTCCGAAGGCCGAGTTCAACATTGAAGGCTATCCGACTGACGAGTTTCTGACGTTATGTGAGCAGCATCAGCCCGAGCAAGTCACGCTTGTGCCGGACCATCCTTCACAGCCGACATCGGACCATGGCTGGGATTTCACCGGCCAAGGCAACTTCTTGCGCGATGTTGTGCAGCGGCT
The DNA here is from genome assembly GCA_043744175.1 of Phyllobacteriaceae bacterium. Lineage (GTDB taxonomy): Bacteria > Pseudomonadota > Alphaproteobacteria > Rhizobiales > Rhizobiaceae > JANMEX01. The sequence continues at coordinate 1,121 of JAYTVD010000220.1, read as the reverse complement.
AAAGGCCAAGCGGATGCGTGTTTCGCTGTTTGCGGATCCCGATGCTGACGAGGCGGCAATTGCTGCGGCGAAGGCGACTGGCGCGGATCGTGTGGAGTTTTATACGGGGCCTTATGGGTCGTGTTTTGATGATCCGGCAAAGGCAAAGTCAGCGCTGGAGATGCTTGCGGCAACCGCGCAACTGGCTACTAAAGCGGGGCTTGAAATCAATGCTGGACATGATTTGACGGTGGCGAATTTGCCTGCGCTTTGCAAAGCAATACCCAATCTCAAGGAAGTTTCGATCGGTCACGGTCTTACTTGTGATGCGCTGGAATATGGCATGGCGGGAACCGTTGCGCGGCATTTGAAGGCGCTGGCGTAATTTGGTTGCGGTGCTGAATCTCGCTATTGTCGGCGCCGGACCTGCGGGTCTTGCCAGCGCACTTTACGCAAGGCGTGCCGGCCACACTGTTACGATTTTTGAACAGTTTGACCGGCCTGCGCCAGTGGGATCTGGCTTAATGTTGCAGCCCACTGGCCTTTCGGTATTAGCAGATCTTGGGCTGCTTGATGCCATTATGGCGCTGGGGAATCGGATTGACCGGCTCTACGGTGAGAATTCCAAAACGGGCTGGGTCGTGCTTGATGTTCGCTACGACGCTTTGAATAAGGGCCGGTTCGGGCTAGCTGTGCATCGCGCGGCGTTGTTTTCGGTATTGTATGAAGCGGTGCGGGCAGCGCAAATTCCCATCAAAACGCAACATGACATTATCGGGTTTGAAAATGGCACGGACAGCGCAAGGCTGCTTGACAGGCTTGGAAATATGCTGGGGCCATTTGACTTGGTTATTGATTGTTCTGGCGCGCGTTCGAAGTTGCGAAAGTTTTCGAGTGAACCCAAGCCGCCTCGCGAGCTTACCTATGGTGCATTATGGGCGACGCTGAATTATGTGGATACTGGCCTCGATAAGCTGGCTCTGGTGCAGCGCTATGACCACGCCAGCGTGATGATCGGCGTTTTACCCATGGGGCGGCCGGGCGTTGGCGAGCCGGAAAAGGCGGCGTTTTTTTGGAGCCTTAGGCCCAAAGACTTTGGTGCTGTTAAGACCCAAGGTTTGGATTCATGGAAGGCAACTGTG
>JAYTVD010000219.1:0-38896 GCA_043744175.1 Phyllobacteriaceae bacterium | reverse complement strand
ATTGGTTTATGGTTACAAAAGTCCCAAGCTCGCTAACTCTTCGCGCAGTGCTTGCGGCATAGGCTCGTCCTGTGTTTTGCCCAAGTTTATGTCTGCTGGAGCATCAGATGGCTGTAAATAGCGCCAGCCTTGGAACGGGCGACGTGGCTGCCATGTGGTTAGTGTCACGTCATAATCCAGCACAATTTGGCAGCGTGAAATGCCATCCTCGCCTTTGACAGGTCGCAAATCAACGATGCGCTGACGGCACTGCACATTGCCCTTGATGACCCAATAGAGCGACCCGCCGTCCAATATCTCTTCGCGTGCTTTGGGAAACATGCGGGTGGTGTGATAGTGCTCCACCGGCAGACCAAGCCGCTGTTTCAACGCGGCATCGCCCTCGCGCCACGCGATAAGGTCTTCGATAGAGTCGCAGCCGACGCAGAGTTTTAGGAGATTGAGATCCATGGCGAAGATTTAGTGCCGGACGCCGCGCTCGGCAATGGCGCGTCGAGCGGATTCACAATTGACCATACGTTTTGCACGGACTTTTGGACGCAGATTGTGCAGTCTTTCTATACGCACAGACATTTCCGCAACGTAAGGTTCGCGACAATTCAATTTTCAAGCGGGTATCCCATGAAGCGCATCCATTCCGTACAGGCTCCTAAGAGCGTGGTGATGATAAGGCCGCATCATTTTCAGCCTAATCCCGATACGGCGGCGGATAATTCGTTTCAGTCCACGGACCAATCACGGCAAGCGGATGCAGTTTCCATGGCGGCGTATCATGAGGTTTCGCGGATGGCTGAGACGCTGGAAAAAGCTGGCGTCGGTGTGCATCTGTTTGAGGACAAATCGCGGGTGACTCCGGACTCAGTATTCCCCAACAATTGGTTTTCAACGCACTCCGGTGGACATATTGCCATCTATCCGATGTATGCGGCAAGCCGCCAAAAAGAGCGGCGCTGGGATATTATCGAGATGCTAAAATCATCCTACCGCGTGCAGGATGTGATTGATTATTCCGGCCTTGAGCATGACCAGATTTATCTGGAAGGCACAGGTGCCATGGTGCTCGACCATGTCGATCGCATCGCCTACGCCGCGCGCTCGAACCGCACGGACCCTGTGGTGCTGGAGCGATTTTGCACGCATTTCAATTTCGAGCCGATGGTTTTTGATGCTTTTGATGCGCAAGGCAAAGCGATTTATCACACCAATGTTTTGATGTGCATCGGCACGGATTATGCCCTTATCGGGCTGGATACCATTAAGAATGAAAAGCGGCGCAATGAAGTGCGGGAGCGTCTGGAATCCGGCGGACGCGATGTGATTGCGCTTTCGGACGAGCAGATTGCGAACTTTGCCGGTAATGCCATTGAGCTAGAGGGCAACAATGGGCGCATTTTGGTGTTATCGTCCTGCGCGTTTAGATCGCTCACCGAAGATCAAATCGCAATAATTAAGCGCTCTGCTCAAATTCTGCCGCTGGATGTGCCGACAATTGAGCTCGCGGGCGGTTCGGTTCGGTGCATGTTGGCGGGTGTCCACCTATCGGCAAGATAGCCGCTCAGCACTCCACAACATTAACAGCCAAGCCGCCGAGACTGGTTTCCTTATAGCGCTCGTCCATATCCCTGCCTGTTTGACGCATGGTTTCGATGACCTGATCCAGCGAGACGAAATGCGAGCCATCGCCCTTGAGTGCCAGCGAGGCAGCGGTGACGGCCTTCACCGCTCCCATGGCGTTGCGCTCGATGCACGGCACTTGCACAAGGCCGCCAATTGGGTCGCAGGTCATGCCGAGATGATGCTCCATAGCGATTTCTGCTGCGTTTTCAATTTGCTCGGGCGTGCCGCCCAGCGCTGCGGCAAGGCCAGCGGCGGCCATGGCGGATGCGGACCCGACTTCGCCCTGACAGCCGACTTCCGCGCCCGAAATGGAGGCGTTGGTTTTGAGCAGCCCGCCAATCGCGGCTGCGGTGAGCAGGAAATTGCGGATGCCATCATGGTCGTTAGCATCATGGAAGCGCAGATAATATTTCATGACAGCCGGAATGACGCCTGCGGCGCCATTGGTTGGCGCGGTGACGATGCGCCCGCCTGAGGCGTTTTCCTCGTTCACGGCCATGGCATAGACCGAGAGCCAATCATTGGCGATGAGTGGATTGGGAACATTGGTGCCCCAATCGGCGTTCAGCTTGTCGTGGATAGCTTGCGCACGGCGCTTCACCTTGAGGCCGCCGGGCATGATGCCGCTTTGCGAAAGGCCGCGCGTGATGCAGCTGTCCATGGTTCGCCAAATGCGGTCCATGCCAGCGTCTAACTCCTCGCGTGGCATCTGGGTTTCTTCATTGGCACGTTTCATATCGGCTATTGAAAGGCCGCTTTTGTTCGCCATCGCCAACATCTCGACTGCATTCTTGAATGGGTACGGAACCGATGGCCCTTGCTGCGCATTGGTTTTGGACTTGGAAGCAGCGAGCTCATCAGCATCCACCACAAAGCCGCCGCCAACAGAGAAATAGGCAATACGTAGCAATTGGCGGCCATCGCGGTCCAAAGCGCTGAATGCCATGCCATTAGCGTGGCCGGGAAGCGGGGTTTTCTTATCCAAGACTAGGTCCACAGCCGGATCAAATGCATAGGAAGGATGGTCTGCGGGTTGCACCGACTTGGTTTTAGCCACGCGCTCTAGCAGTGCGTCGGCATTATCCAAATCAACAGTTGCCGGAAGCTCACCGCAAAGCCCGAGAATCACGGCGCGGTCTGAGGCGTGGCCAACGCCTGTGTAGGCGAGCGAGCCATGAAGGCTGACTTTAATCTGTGCGACTGAAGCGCCATACGGACGCGGCCAATCCCCGTTCAGTATTTCATTCAAAAACCGCCCAGCCGCCACCATCGGCCCCATTGTGTGGGAGGAAGACGGACCAATGCCGATTTTGAAGAGGTCGAAAACTGAGAGAAACATATAAAGTTCCTTGATTGCGTAGCCCATTGTGGTTCAAAGGGCAATAAAATTCCAATCACGCCGCGACTGCCGGTATGACAGGAACGACAGACTTAACCAGTCATTATTTGGAATTGGTCGATGCAAAGCATTTATATCTATACATGGCATGACGCCTTCGCACTCTCACTGTTCGCGCTGTGCTGGTATGTTTATTCGCTCGCCACTGGCGGTCAATTGACCTCGCGCCCATCGCTCAACAGTTTGATGAACCATGAGCGTGCCCGCTGGATGAGCGTCATGACGAGCCGCGAGCTTAGAGTCATTGATACGTCGATTATTTCAGGATTGCAGCAAGGCACGGCCTTTTTCGCATCTACATCTGTCTTCGCCATCGGTGGCTGCTTTGCGCTGATGAACGCGTCCGATCAGGTGTTGGCAGTTTTCAGCCATCTGCCAGTCTCGCTGCCGTCATCCCGCCCGATGTTTGAGGCCAAGTGCCTGTTACTGCTCTTGATTTATGCCTTTGCATTTTTCAAATTCGGCTGGTCATATCGGTTGCAGAACTACTGCTCGATTTTGGTGGGAGCTGTCCCCTTTGTTGCGGACGGACAAACGCCTAGCGAAGAGGCCAAACATGCTGCGACCAAGGCGCTGCGGTTTAACCACCTTGCGGGGCGGCATTATAACGCCGGTTTGCGGGCTATTTTCTTCTCAATCGGCTTTATGGGCTGGTTTGCGGGACCATATGTGTTTATGGCCTCAACTCTATTTATTTTGACTGTGCTTGTGCGGCGGCAATTTTTCTCGCGTGCCCGCAGTGCGTTGCTTGGAGATACCGATCATGGTGAGTGAAGACCTCATTGACGAAACCGTTTTGAAAATGGCTCACAAGGCCGGCGTTGGCAAACTTGTCGCGCCGATGGAAGTGGCCGTGGAAATCGTTGGCAAGAACGAAAAAGAATGGCGGCTGATTATGAAGTCCGTCAAAATGGGCGTCATTCGTCAAGCCCGGTTGGGTCTGGTCGAAATCTGGCGCAATAATCAAGTGGTAGAACTCGATGCCGTGCGCGGGCTTTATCGTTTCCGGCTTAAGGCTCAGGACGAGTAAGGTTTACATTGCTTTTGGAAGATAGCGCCAAACCACGATCGCCGCTGTTCCGGTTAGGCAAGCAAGCGCATAAAATATGCTACCGAAGCCGAAGAACGTCAGCACGATAGAATAAACAAGAGACGGCAGCAGGTCTGAGAAGTCCAAGAAGGTTCGATAGACCGACGTCATGGCTGGACGTTCGCGTGTTTTTACGGATCGCAGGTAGGGCGTGGACCCCATGCCATCTAATGCCGAACCAAAAACTGTGCCGAGAATGAGGAATAGCGCGGTTACTAACGGGTATTTATCGCCTGTGGTTCCTGCGGCGATGAGAAAGCATGTCAAGCCGACAAAACAAATCGTAATGGCGCGACGCAGACCGATGCGTTTGGCTACTCTTGCCCACAAAATTGTCGAAAAAAGCATTATATTTCCGATAGATAGGAATAACCCACCGGCCAGTTTGCCCTGTCCTGTTGCGACCATCAAAATGGGGCCATAGACGAAATATGTCGTCCAAAACGATGAGCGGGCGAAGGCGATAAGCCAGGCTAAACGTAATCTTGGCTGCCTGAAAAAGCGTACAAAATTTTTAAGCGGATTAACGGGCGGTTGCTTTGCAGGCTTGATTGAGGCGTTGTCGCCCAGCCGAAAATACCAAAACAGGCAAAATAGTAACGCTGCCACGCCTATGGCTGTGCCGTGCACCGCCCATAGTCCATAATTCGCATAAAGCCAGCCGCCGGTGATTGGACCCAAGGTCCACGCAAAAGTTGACGATGCCATGCGCAGTGATTCCGAGCGCACGAGCTGAGTTTTGGGCACATTATCCATGATATAAAGCGACAAAACGATGGAAACGCAGCTGTTTGCCACCACGCGCAGGAACATGCCAGCCACTTGGCCCTCCAGCGTGTGTGTGGCGAAGGCGAAGGACGCCAGTGCAAAACCGACAACGCCCAGCGAATAGACGCGTCTGCGGGCTATCCATCCGATCAGCATGGGGACCAGCAGCGTTCCCATCAGGCTGGCGATGGATACACAGGTATAGAGCACACTTACCTTCTGCTCGTCCTTCAAAAGCTCGTAGGCGGTGATGGGGACAATGCTGGAAACGAGCGCGCGAATAGTCGATTCCAGCGTATAAAGTGTGGCAAAAACGCGGGCACTTTGATTTTTGGGATTGGCATTCATGATTATGGCCTGCGCGATTCTTGCCTCAAATGTTGCACGGCTCCAAGAATTTGCCCATTGAGGTTGCGACTTGTTCGAGTCGCTTCAAAGTTAGTTTTGCTTTACGGAACGGTGTGTTTATGGCAGCACACGGGCAAATACTTGGGGAATTTTGCCATGAAAAATCATTTTCGCATGTTTGCTGCTTATAATGCGTGGGCAAATCACCATTTATATGATGCGGTTTCAAAAGTGCCGGATGAGGACTACCGGCTGGATCGCGGGGCGTTTTTCAAATCAGTGCATGGCACTCTCAACCATTTGATTGCGGCGGATCGGATTTGGATGAAGCGATTTACCGGCGAAGGTGACGCGCCGAACCGGCTGGATGTTATACTTTACGATGATTTTTCCTTGCTCAAAGTGGCTCGCGAGGCCGAAGATGCTCGTATTATCAACTGGATAGACGATTTGCGTGATGAAGCGTTTACGGGGCGCTTCACCTTCACAACGATCACCGACATGCGCACCATCAGCCAACGCTTGGCCCCCACTTTGGCACACTTCTTCAATCACCAGACACATCATCGCGGACAAGCCCATGCACTGCTAACGGGATTGGGCGCGGAGGGCCCAGTGCTGGATTTAGTTTACTTCCAGCGCAGTGAAGAAGGCAGGCAATTCGCTTGATTTGGGCATATTAGCGAGGTTTCCCTTGCAAAACACACGCCTGTCAGCCAAAAGCCGCGCATGTTACAAATTACCGATCTTTCGCTGCGGATCGCGGGCAGGCTTTTGCTCGATCACGCAAATCTAACGCTTCCAGAAGGCACGCACGCCGGACTTGTCGGGCGCAATGGCACGGGCAAAACTACGCTATTTAAGGCAATTACCGGAGATTTGGCCTCGGAAACCGGTTCGACATCGCTGCCGCGCGGTTTGAAAATTGGCCAAGTGGCGCAGGAAGCACCGGCGACTGAGCAGTCGCTTTTGGAAATTGTGCTGGAGGCGGACACTGAGCGCTCGGCGCTTATGGCTGAGGCGGAGACCGCAACAGATCCTAATCGCATCTCGGAAATCTATATTCGCTTGTCGGATATAGATGCTTATTCTGCGGAATCCCGAGCTGGTGCCATTCTCTCCGGACTTGGTTTTGATGCCGAAGCGCAGTTGCGCCCTGCCTCCAGTTTCTCCGGCGGGTGGCGTATGCGCGTGGCGCTGGCGGCGGTTCTGTTTGCCGAGCCTGATCTATTACTTCTCGATGAGCCAACAAACTATCTCGATTTGGAAGGAACGTTGTGGTTAGAAACCTATGTGGCTAAATATCCGCATACAGTTTTGATGATTAGCCATGATCGAGACCTTCTGAATAAGGCCGTTAATTCTATTGTTCATTTGGAAAATCAAAAGCTAACCTTATACAAGGGTGGTTACGACCAATTTGAGCGGCAACGTGCTGAAAATATGACGCTTCATAACAAATCTGTTGTGAAGCAGGATGCGCATCGTAAGCATATGGAAGCGTTTGTGGCGCGGTTTAAGGCCAAGGCTTCAAAGGCGCGGCAGGCGCAATCGCGTATAAAGGCGCTGGAAAAGTTGCAGCCAATAGCCATGCTGACGGAAACCAGCGCTACACCTTTCCGCTTTCCGGAGCCGGTAAAAGAGGCTGCATCGCCGATTATTGCGCTTTATGATACCTCGACGGGATATGACAAAGCCCATCCGATTTTGCGCAAGCTGGACCTGCGCATTGACCATGATGACCGCATTGCTTTGCTTGGTTCGAACGGTAATGGCAAGTCCACGTTTGCCAAATTAATTGCCAAGAGACTGGCGCCATTTGGTGGCACTTCGACGACAGCGCCGGGACTTAAGGTTGCATTTTTTGCCCAACATCAGATGGATGATTTGATACCGGAAGACAATGCTGTGGACCATGTGCGCAAGCTGATGGGCGACGCACCGGAAGCAAAAGTGCGTGCCAAAGTGGCGGCCATGGGACTGGCAACGGCCAAGATGAACACCCCGGCCAAGGACTTATCCGGCGGTGAAAAAGCGCGGCTTTTGATGGGCTTAGCTGCGTTTGATGGCCCTAATTTGCTCATTCTCGATGAGCCAACCAACCATTTGGATATTGATAGCCGTGAGGCACTGGTGGAAGCGCTCAATGAGTTTCCCGGCGCTGTGATATTGATCTCCCATGATCGCCATTTGGTTGAAGCGACTGTGGACAGGTTGTGGTTGGTGCGCAGTGGCGGGGTCGAGAATTTCGACGGCGATTTGGATGACTATAAGGCGATGATCCTGTCGGGAGAAATCTCCGGAACGCAAGGTCAACGCGACAAGCGCGAGCAGCCGAAGTTGAACAAGGCGGATGCGCGCAAACTTGCGGCGCAGCGCCGGATTGACTATGCGCCGCTGGCAAAAAAGGTGAAGGACGCCGAGGGCATGATTGATAAGCACCATCGCGCCGTTGAGCTGATTGAGGTCTCTTTGGCTAAGCCCGGTTTGGACGCCGCGAAGATGATGCAACTTGGCAAAGAGCGTACGGACGCGCAAAATCAAAAAGCGTTGGCGGAAGAAAACTGGCTGAAATTATCCGAAGAATACGAAGCCAAAATGAACGCTTAAAAGCGGTCGGGAAGTGGTCGTGAAACGCCCAGAGATCGCACGAAGTGGATACGGCGCACGCTCGGAATCGATACGAGCGATGCACGACACCCGATCGAGGCAAAACTAGCCTGCGTCCCTGCCCCATTTTGGTTTTACGGCAGCGGCTTCTTCATCGGTAGACGACTTGCGTCGCGATCGGATCATGCCCAAAAGGCCAATTGCAAAGAGGCCGATACCTGCGGGCACGGCGCGCGGATCTACCTCTTCAACATTTCCCTTAAGCACCAGATCCACTGTCTTTAGCGAGAGACCTTCAAAGCCCCCACGCTCAAGCATAAAGTGATATTGTCCAGCCGTAATTTCTGTGATCTCGCCAGCGGTATCGCGGAATATTTTTTCTGAACGTTGCAACCCGCGCCCGTCTGCAATGCCAGCTGCAAAATTCAAATTTGCATCCATAACAGTGTTGCCAGAAGTAGTGGCTGTCAGATGCAATAAGGACTGTGCGCCATCTGGATAGTTTTGCATTATCGGCATCATATCGACGAACACTCGTACCGGCGCTTCATCCGGTGTTAGTATGACGTCAACGGGTCTGAAGTTGCCGGGTCTTTGGAAAACGCGATAGGTACCGATGTCGTTTCCAGAGCGATTGTGAATATACCAAGGATAGGCAGCGCCAAGCCCAATTCCTGCCAATATCATTAAGAGAAAAATGCCACGCAAGATTTAGTGCCTTTCGATATGTGAACAGGGAAACGCGCTCACGCTTTTTTCTCCCAGCGCTTATCAGCATTTTGCTGCCAATAAGTTAGTTGGTGTCCGGCGGCCTTGAGGGCTTTCCATTGCGCACGGGCGTCTTCGACCTGAGTTTCATCATGACCATCAAACATAAAGATGCTGCGCTCGTAACCATCGAGTGGCGGTGGCACAGCGCCATCGACATGGAAACGGATTTGCGCAGCATTGATGTTTTCGGGGCTGGTGGTCAGCACAATCGGCGTTTGCGCGGCATGTTCCTCATGATCGCAGCCGTGAGCGAGGAAGCTTTCGTCGGTATAGGTCCACAAATGCGCATCGAGCGCATCGCGGCGCTCTTCGGTTCCGGTCTGCACCACAACATTCCAACCACGCGCGACCGAGCGCTCAAGCAGGCCCGGCAGCGCGTCTTCCAGTTTGGATTCTGTGAGGTGATAGAACAGGACTTCGGTCAAGCGTTAGCCCTCATAGTGGCTGGAAACCAACCGGTCGAGCAAGCGCACACCGTAGCCGGAGGCCCAGCCAGCGTTGATTTCGCTGGATGGCGAACCCATTGCTGTGCCTGCAATATCCAAATGCGCCCATTTGGTATCGCCGACAAAACGTTGCAGGAATTGCGCGGCTGTGATGGAACCGGCGTAGCGGCCACCGATGTTTTTCACGTCGGCGTTGGTTGAGTCTATTAGCTTGTCATACTCCGGACCCATCGGCATCCGCCACAGGCGCTCGCCGGTGGCGATACCCGCTTCGGTGAGGCGAGCGGATAATTCATCATTGTTGGAAAACAGCCCTGCATGAGCGTTGCCAAGCGCCACAAGAATAGCGCCGGTCAACGTGGCAAGGTTTACCATGAACTCGGGTTCAAACTTCGTGCGGCAATAATGAAGAGCGTCCGCAAGCACCAAGCGACCTTCGGCATCGGTGTTTAGCACTTCGATTGTTGTGCCAGACATAGCAGTGACGATATCGCCGGGGCGCTGGGCGTTGGCATCGACCATGTTTTCCACAAGACCAATAATGCCAATAACATTGGCTTTAGCTTTGCGCGCGGCGAGCACATGCATAAGGCCGGTGACGGCAGCCGCGCCGCCCATATCGCCCTTCATATCTTCCATGCCGGCAGCGGGCTTGATGGAAATGCCGCCCGAATCAAACACCACGCCTTTGCCAATAAATGCGATTGGCTTGGCTTTGCCTTTGCCACCATTCCATTTCATGATGACCATGCGCGGTGGGCGCACGGAGCCTTGTGCAACGCCAAGCAGCGCGCCCATGCCGAGCTTTTTCATTTCCTTTTCGCCGAGAATATCGACCTCAACACCGAGCTTTTCCAGCTCTTTGGCCTTGGCAGCAAACTCTAACGTGCCCAGAATATTGGCAGGTTCATTGACCAGATCACGGGCGTTGACGACGCCTTGATAGACCGCCTCACGACCGACAAATGCCTTCTTGGCGGCCGCAGTATCATTGACCAAAATGGTCACTTTGGTAGCAACCTTTGGCTCGAGCTTCTCGTCTTTCTTGTCTTCCTTCTTAGATTTGTATTTATCGAAGGAATAAGCGCGAAGCAGCAGTCCGAGCGCGAAATCCGCTGTATTTTCAGCAGAAACGGCGGTGCCCGGCAAATCGAGCAGCACAGATGCGGATGTCAGCGAGCCAATTTTCGAGCCGATAGTACCGCCCAGTTTCAGCCAGGCGTTTTCATCCAGCTTATCGACTGCGCCTGTGCCAACAATATGCAAGCGGTCCAGCCCTGTGCTTTCAGGGACAAGCACTTCAATTGAGGATGCCAGCTTGCCTTTGAACTCCGCAGACGCAATGGCGCGATCCAGCGCGGGACCTGCATTGTCACGCGCGGTCGCGCTTTGGCCATTTTTTTCGGTTGAAAGGATAAAGAGCGTGCCGCTTGCAATTTTGCTTGGCTTGGCAAAGGCGATAATTGGCTTCAAAGACATGAGAGATTCCATTGTGGGATAGTGTTGAGATTGATGTTTTCAGACATTTCAGCGCATTTGCAAGCAATGTCTTAAAAGCGCGGCTTGTTTGCCTTTTGTTAACCCTGTTTGTTGGGTTGGTGTTAGCCAAGTTCAATTAAGATTTGAGCAATGCCTAAGCTTTCGTTATGAGCAGGCTCGATGACTGCCCCCTGTGCCACGAGTTAGTTGGTGCGTAGCATTTGGAATTAAAGACGGCCCATGAAGGTTCTTGAACGCTACATTCTGCGCCGGGTGCTTTTACAAGCAGCGGGCGCAACTGCGGCCACTTTAGGAATTGTGTGGACTGTTCAGGCGCTGACCAAGGTCAATCTGGTTACCAATACAGGCCAATCTATCGGTTCATTTTTATTTCTGGCGACGCTGCTGCTTCCGGCGATTGTTTCTGTCGTGATGCCATTTGCTATTTTGGTCAGTACCACGCAAACTCTGAACACGATGAACGTGGACAGCGAGCTGCCGGTTATCCACGCGGCGGGCGCGCCGAAAATGGTGATTTATAAACCAATCATCATCGTTGCGGCGCTGGCCGCGTTGATCACGATTGTGGTCGGTAATTTCATTGAGCCCTATTCGCGTCAAGCGGCGCGCAATCTGGTTGCAGAAGCGCGGGCGGACCTATTGTCTATTGTCATCCAAGAAGGTTCGTTCAAGGAAATCGACAAGAATGTTTATATGCAGGTTGCAAAGCGCCTGCCTGGCGGCTTGCTCGGCGGATTGTTTATTGCGGACTCACGAGATGCAAAGACTGACTTGGTATACTACGCCCGTGAAGGGGCTGTTGTTAAGCAGGACGGCGTCAATCTGCTTTTGATGAAGGATGGCGAAATCCACCGCAAGTCCGCCGAAAACGGCCAAATCTCGATCATCCGCTTTACTTCTTATGCTTTTGATTTATCGGAGTTTACAGCGGCCGGTGCAAAGCCATTCTTGCTTCCCAAAGATCAAACGACGGGTTATCTGTTGTCACCAGATCCAGACGACAAGACATTTCAAAAGCAGCCGCTTTTCTTCCGCGCAGAGTTGCACCGGCGCTTTTCTGAATGGCTCTATCCATTTGTTTTTGCGTTGATTGCGACAGGCGCCTGTGCTGGCGCTCGCTCGCACCGGCAGTCATCACTGACTTTGATGCTCAATGCGATTGCATTTGCGTTTATCTTGCGCTGGTTCGGATTGGCGGCGGAAAATTATGCGGAGAAGAGCCAATATGCCGTTCCGTTCATCTATACTGTGCCCATAATTGGCATTTTACTGCCAGTTTGGCTGTCCGTGAAAAACCAACCAATTGCGCTGCCTGCACGCTTTTATGACTGGTTTGAAAATAGTGTTGCAAATTTCAGCAACAAAATGGACCGTTTGAAAATCTGGTTCGCAAGGCGCAAACAAGGGGTGGCGTCATGATTGGACGGACACTCGGACGCTATTTCTTCAGCCGTTATCTGATTACGACGTCGTATTTTCTGATCGGCATTACAGCCTTGATATTCATCACGGATTTTACGCAGATCAATTCGCGCCTTTCCGGCTATGAAAATTATACCGTGCTGCTCGGGCTATCGATTGCGGCACTGCGGATATTGCGCATTTTGCAGCAGACAATCCCGTTCATTGGCCTGTTTGCCAGCATGGCTTTGCTGGTTCAGCTTAACCGCAAATATGAGTTGGTAATCGCGCGGGCGGCGGGGCTTTCGGCGTGGCAATTTTTGATGCCTATTTGCCTCGGTGCTTTTGTCTTCGGGCTCGCGACAATATTGGTCATTAACCCGTTTGCGGCACGATTTTTTGAACTTTCCGAGGAGTACCAAGCATCGCTTGGAGCCAGCGTTGCGCCAGCATCTTCGGCCTTGGCATCACCTTGGATTCGCCAAAGCGAGGCAGACGGTGATGTGATTATTGGGGCAAAATCTGTGCTTAAGGGCGGCACGGTTTTGGTCTCGCCCGTGTTCTTTATCATGGGCAAAGACGAGGCAATTGCCAGCCGAATCGATGCAAAAAGCGCAACTTTAAGCGCTCGCGCGTGGCATTTAACTGAGGCAATTGTCTCCGGTCCAGGAGTGCCCAGCAGCGCGCCAAAGACGATGGAAATAGCCACTAATTTGACACCAGAACTGGTGCAAGAGCGTCTGCAAGACCCTGAAATGATTCCTTTTTTAGAGTTACCGCAAAAGATTGCCGTCGCGCAGGCGCTGGGCTATCAGGCGGATAGTTTTGCCGTGCAATACTACTCTGTGATGGCCCTGCCCGCACTTTTGGTGGTGATGACTATCATTGCGTCAACCGTAACTCTAAAATTCGTGCGTTTTGGGCAGTCGGCAACCATGATTGTGGGTGGCATCCTTGCCGGGTTCGTGCTTTATGTCGTCACAGTTTTGGTCAAGGCATTTGGTGGCGCGGGGATTGTGTCACCGATATTAGCAGCTTGGTTTCCAGTCGGGTTAGCCTTTTTATTCGGGGTATCCTTTCTGTTGAACAAGGAGGACGGTTAGTTGAGCGGTACTGGGGCACTTAAAAAGCCAGTCAGCCGGGCGGTTACTTTGACTGCCTCGTCTGCGCTCGCCTGCGTTTTTGCGTTCGCTGCACTGACTGGCGTACAGGCACAGAGCAATGATTCACTGGGCAGCGCAATCAAAGTTTCCCCAAATGCAAAGTTACTGCTGGAAGCCGACGAGCTCATCTATAATCGCGATGTGGACACCATCACTGCGCAAGGTAAAGTGCAGATTGATTATGACGGCAATAAGCTCGTTGCGCGTGAGGTCACCTACGATCAAAAGACCGGACGCCTGTTGGCAACCGGCAATGTGCAAATCGTACAAAAAGACGGCAATCAGATTTTCGCCGAGAAAATTGACATCACTGATGATTTTAAGGACGGTTTTGTCAATGCTTTGCGCGTTGAAACTACCGACGACACGCGCTTTGCTGCCGAAAGTGCCGAACGCCAAGGCGGCAACGTAACCATATTTAATCAAGGCGTTTATACTGCTTGCGAGCCATGTGTGGAGCATCCGGAAAAAGCTCCGATTTGGCAGATTAAGTCGCGCAAAATCATTTGGAATGGCGAGAAGAAGACCATCCGGTTTGAGGCTGCGAGCTTTGAACTGTTTGGTATGCCGATTGCGACGCTGCCAGCATTTGAAATTGCTGATCCTTCGGTTAAGCGTAAAACCGGGTTTCTCATTCCTGGCATCCACTACAAGAGCCAGTTGGGCTATGGGCTAACTGTACCATTCTATGTGGCATTAGCGCCGAATTATGATCTGCTGCTGTCACCGACTATCTATTCAAAGCAAGGCCTATTGGCCGAAGTCGATTTCCGCCAGAAATTTGATAATGGCAGCTATTCACTAAAGATAGCTGGTATTCATCAGCTGAAGACCAGTGAATTTTCGGCCACATCTGTCGATGCTATACACAAAAATCGCGGACTTATCGGCTCCAAGGGGCAATTTGATATTAATCCGCGCTGGACGTTTGGTTGGGATGTTCTTGTTCAGTCTGACAAGAATTTTGGCTATACCTATGGAATCGATGGATATTCCGATTTCTACCGAAAAAATGAAGTCTATCTGACCGGTCTTTCAGGGCGAAATTACTTAGATTTGCATGCCTATAAGTTCAATGCGCAAGAAGCGACGGTTGGAAAAGCGCTGAACGAAAAGCAGCCTTGGGTTGGCAGTCTCGACTATTCATGGACCGCGCCGCAATCGGTTTATGGCGGTGAGTTTAATTTTGATATGAATGCGCGCGGCACTCATCGCTCGCTCATCGACAAGTTAACTGCCGGGACCGGCATCGGAAATATTCGCGGCGTTTCAGGCTCGTCAGAACGTCTCTCAGCGGAAGCGGAATGGAAGCGCACGTTTATCACGCAAGGCGGCGTGTCGATTACGCCACTTCTGGCACTGCGCGGCGATGGCGACTTAGTTGATACCGCAGATTTGACGCGCACCGCTGCGTTGCGAGGCATGGCGACAGCGGGCATGGAAGTGCGCTGGCCTGTCCTGTTCTCGACGACCTCGGCGACACATATTCTTGAGCCAATTGCGCAGATTTATGTGCGCAATAATGAGACTCATGCAGGGCAATTGCCAAACGAAGATGCGCAAAGCTTCGTGTTTGATGCTTCAACTCTATTTGAGCGCGATAAGTTCTCCGGCTGGGACCGCGTTGAAGGTGGAACACGGGCGAACCTTGGCCTGCGCTATTCTGGTGCTTTCAGCAATGGATGGAGTGCCTATGCGCTCGCCGGACAATCCTACCAATTGGGTGGCCGCAATTCGTTCGCCTCGCCTGACCTGTTAGCTGTAGGCGCGTTCTCCGGGCTTGAATCTAAGGTGTCGGACTATGTAGCGATGGCTGGCGTTAGCAATAACAACGGTTTGACAGTTGCGCTCCGCGGTCGGTTTGACGAGAAAACGTTTGAAACCAGGCGCGGCGAAGCAGAGCTTAGTTATGCGGGCGACCCGTTCGCATTTGGCGTGCGCTATGCCTATATCCAAGCACAGCCAAAGTATGGCTTTGATGTTGATCGCCACGAGGTGACCGGCAATGCAAGCGTGAAATTTAAGACAAACTGGCGCGCTTTCGGTTCACTTACTTATGATATCCGCAACAAGTATGTCAGCAATAATACCATTGGCTTCGGCTATGATGATAGCTGCACATCCTATTCGCTTACGTATGCTGAAAGTCGCAGCTTGAGCACAGTTGCTGGTGTTACAAATATTTCTAAGCCAACGCGTTCAATCGGATTTTTCTTGTCATTCCGCACTTTGGGTGATTTTGGAACTAATCAAGGTTTGGCCAAATAGGTCTTTGTTTTGCCCAATAAAGGCTGCATAAAACTATATCTGCCGCATGGTTGAGACGGCACAATAAGGCGAATAAACATCATGAGTTTTGTAAAGCATGCAAGAATAGTGGCGCTGGCATTGGCTGTTGGCTTGTCACCTGCAGTCTTCACCTCGAATGCTTATGCCAGCGACATTAAGGTTACTGTGAACAAGACGCCAATCACATCGCTTGATCTGTCGCACCGTGTCGCATTCCTGAAATTACAACACAAAAAGGGCAACTTGGCCAGCCAAGCGACAGATGAACTGATTGATGAGACTCTTAAGACGGCTGAAATGCGCCGGATAGGCATCCGAATTTCGGACGCTGATGTGAACAAGGCGTTTGCCAACTTTGCCTCACAAAATAAACTCAAGCCTGCTCAGTTGGAACAGGTGTTAAACCAAGCAGGCGTGACGCCGAAGCATTTCAAGGAATTCATTCGCGTACAGATAGGCTGGGGCCAAACCGTTGGTGCGCGCTTCCGCGCAACCGGTCCTACCAGCGAGCGCGATCTTGTCACAAAGATGATGGAAAAGGGCGGCGTTAAGCCGTCTGCGACTGAATATATGCTTCAGCAGGTCATATTTGTTGTCCCGGCCGCCAAGCGCGGCCAAATTATGGGGCAACGCAAGAAGGACGCGCAGGCTATGCGTAACCGGTTTAATGGTTGTGAGAACACGCGCCAGTTTGCGACCGGTTTGAAGGATGTTACGGTAAAGGACTTGGGACGATTACTGGCGCCGGAACTGCCGCCTGAATGGGCTGATTTGATTAAGAAAACGCAGGCCGGTGGCGCGACCACAATCCGTGAAACTGACAAGGGCGTTGAGTTCATCGGGGTTTGCCGCGCCAAGGAAGTTTCGGATGACAGAGCGGCGGTAATGGTATTGCGCAGCGGCGAAACGAGTGACAAAGCGGGCCAAGAACTTGATGCGAAATACATCAAGGAACTTCGTGACGGTGCCGAAATTGTACGGCGCTGAGATTTGATTTGATGGTACTGGCGCTTTCTGTTGGGGATCCTTCCGGTATAGGCCCGGATGTGGCACTTATGGCATGGCAGCTTCGCGATAAGCTGATGGTCCCGCCCTTTATACTTATCGCAGATCCAAATCAGATTGAGGCGCGGGCAAAAAACTTGAGCTTTGATGTGCAGGTTGTTGTTTGCGAGCCTAGCGAAGCCGCTGCAGTTTTTGCAAACGCCCTGCCCGTTTTGCCGCTTAAAAACAAGCACAAAGAGACGCCCGGTGTGCCGCAGATCGCTAACGCCGCTGGCACAATTGAGGCGATTGATATTGCGGTGAAATTGGTTGTTTCAGGCCAAGCATCGGCAGTAGTCACCTGCCCGATTGCCAAGAAGCCGCTTTATGACGCGGGCTTTCGTTTTCCCGGCCATACAGAATATTTGGCGCATCTTGCAGGCGCAGATAATAGCGAGGCATTGCTACCGGTCATGATGCTGGCGGGGCCGGAACTGCGCACTGTTCCTGTCACAATCCACATCCCGCTTCACGCTGTGCCGCAGGCACTTACGCAAGACTTAATTGAGCGGACGGCGAAAATCGTGGATCGCGATTTGCGCTCCCGCTTTAGCATTGCCAAACCACGCATTGCCGTTGCCGGTCTCAACCCGCACGCGGGCGAAGGCGGCGCTTTGGGGCTGGAGGATGATGCAATTATCCGCCCTGCAATAGAGGCGCTGCAAGCGCTCGGCATTGATGCTGTCGGCCCGCTTCCGGCGGATACGATGTTTCACAAATCCGCCCGCGAGAGTTATGATGTGGCGCTGTGCATGTATCATGACCAAGCTCTGATTCCTGCCAAAGCGCTCGGCTTTGATGATGCGGTGAATGTGACATTGGGTTTGCCGTTTATTCGCACGTCGCCGGATCACGGCACCGCATTTGGTATCGCTGGCACTGGCGTTGCGCGGCCGGATAGTTTGATAGCGGCATTGAAAATGGCTCATGAAATGGCAATGCATCAATTATGAGTACACCTGATGGGCTACCGCCGCTGCGCGATGTGATCGACAAGCATGGCATTGCGCCGAAGAAATCGCTGGGGCAAAACTTTCTGCTTGATCTCAATCTAACCTCCAAAGTGGCCCGCGCATCGGGCGGTTTGGAAGGCGCGGATGTGATTGAAATCGGTCCCGGTCCGGGCGGACTTACACGGGCACTGCTTATGAATGGTGCCCGCAACGTTGTCGCTATTGAGCGCGATGACCGCTGTATAGCGGCGCTGGAGGAAATCGCCGCGCACTATCCTGGGCGCGTTAAAATCATTCCGGCGGATGCACTTGAGTGTGACTATGAAGAAATTGCGAAAGGCTTGAACAGGCCGCGCATTGTCGCCAACCTGCCCTATAATATTGGCACAGAATTATTGTTGCGCTGGATTACACCGCAGGTGTGGCCGCCGTTTTGGTCGTCGCTGACGCTGATGTTCCAGAAGGAAGTGGCGCAGCGCATTGTGGCAAACCAAGGCGATGATGCCTACGGGCGGCTTGGCGTGTTATGCGGCTGGCGCGTCGATGCTGAATTCATGTTCGAGATTTCGCCCAAGGCCTTTACGCCACCGCCAAAAGTGACATCGGCAGTTGTTCACATCACGCCCAAACAGAACCCGCTGACTGTGCAAATGGCAAGGCTGGAAGCGGTTACCAAAACCGCGTTTGGGCAGCGGCGCAAGATGCTGCGCCAAAGTATCAAAAGCATTGGCGGTGAAGAATTGCTGGCCAAAGTCGGTATTGATGGCACGAGGCGCGCCGAGACATTGAGCGTTGACGAGTTTGTCGCGCTGGCAAACGCGATGTGATTTTAGGACAGATTTTCTGCCAATAGGCCTGTGACAAATTCAAACAGGCCGGGACGACGGTCACGGCGCAAGCGCTCAGCTGCCACGATGGATACAACTGACGCATAAGCGCGATCAAGGTCGTCATTGATGACAATGTAGTTATATTCGCGCCAATGTTCGATTTCGACGCTGGCGTTTTTGAGGCGCATGTCTATGGCGCTTTGGCTATCTTCGGCGCGGCGTTGCAGGCGGGACTTCAGTTCCGCCATTGATGGCGGCAGGATAAAAATTGAGACGATGTCGGCGGGCATTTTCTCTTGCATTTGCAGCGCGCCCTGCCAGTCAATATCAAACAACATATCGCGGCCCGCGGCCATTGCCGCCTCCGCTGGCTCGCGCGGCGTTGCGTAAAAATTGCCGTGGACTTCCGCCCATTCGAGCAATTGCTCATTATCGCACAGGCGTTCAAACTCTGTCTTGGTGATAAAATGATAATGTACGCCGTCGATTTCGCTGCCGCGCCGTGCCCGTGTCGTTACGCTTACAGAGAGCGAAAGCGCGGGGTCTTGCTCAAGCAAATTGCGGGCGATGGTGGACTTGCCTGCGCCGGATGGCGACGACAGCACAAGCATCAGGCCGCGTCGCGCAATACCATTGTCTTTGGAAATGGCGCTGTCAGCGCTGTTGTTTTTTGCGCCATTTGACATGGGTCTCACTCCAGATTCTGTACTTGCTCACGAAATTGATCGACAACTGCCTTTAGATCAAGTCCAATTGCGGTGATGCTCGCAGCATTCGACTTTGAACATAAAGTATTGACTTCGCGGTTAAATTCTTGCGCCAGAAAGTCCAGTTTTCGGCCGACGGGTCCAGCTGAACCCAACAAGATGCGCACTGCCTCGATATGCCCGCGCAGACGGTCCAACTCTTCGCGAACGTCAGCCTTGGTGGCAAGTAGCGCCGCTTCCATCGTAAGCCGCTGCTCGTCAAACCCTTGCGTTGAGTCCATGAGAAGTTTGATTTGGGCGGCAAGACGCTCGCGGATCGCATCCACCGTGCGGGACGGGTCGGCCTGCGCTTGCTCCACCAATAATTCAATCTGGTTTATTTGATCTTGCAAAACAGCGATGAGAGCTGCGCCCTCCTTAGCGCGAAAGGATTTCAGCTCGTCAAGCGCCGTTTTGATGACCTCAAGCACCGGCTGGTCTAACGCACTGGTATCGTCGCTATCGCCTGCATCAAGCACGCCGCGCACACTCAATATCTCGGCGATGGAGGGCTTTGCTAACGCATGAGACGCCTCCAATCTGGCTGAGAGAGCTAGAATTGATGCAACGATAGTCTCGTTAATGCGAAAGCTTGATGTTGCATCGCCGAGTTCCAACGCGACGTTAATTTGCAGATTACCACGCCCGATTTTGGCCTGTGTCAACTGGCGGGCTGGTAGTTCTATGCGGTCCATCCCGTTTGGTATGCGAAGGCGAACATCCAGGGACTTGCCATTGACGGAGCGTATTTCACAGACCAACCGCGCGCCACTATGTGCAGTAACCGCCGCACGGGCAAACCCTGTCATGCTCTCAATTGCCACGCCTGCCTGCCCCTTCCACTATTGCGCCGGAGCATCAGCAGCGGGTGCCGAAGCATCAGTTCCATCTGTCGCCGGTGTTGCAGCAGGGTCTGTTACGGCAGCGGCAGCTTCAGCCGCCTTTTTCTTTTCAACCTCGCGCCAGCGGGCGACATTTTCATTGTGCTCAGCCAATGTTGCGGCAAACACATGACCGCCAGTCCCATCAGCAACAAAGAAAAGCTCATTGGTCTGGCTGGGGTTGGCTACAGCTTCCAGCGCTGCCTTGCCGGGATTGGCGATTGGTGTCGGCGGCAAGCCATCAATCAAATAGGTGTTGTAAGGCGTTTGCTTTTCAAGATCGGATTTGCGGATTGGTTGACCTGCCGGTTTGCCTTTGCCACCGAATATTCCATAGATAATCGTCGGATCAGATTGCAGCCTCATGCCTTGATTAAGGCGATTAATAAAGACGCCTGCAACGCGCGGACGCTCATCAACTTTTCCGGTCTCTTTCTCAACGATTGAGGCCAAGGTGACGAATTCATTCTCATCTTTCAGTGGCAAATTCGGTGCACGGCGAGCCCAGATATCATCCACTAATTTCTTTTGGTCTGCTGATAGCTTGGCGATAATATCAGTTCGCGTTGTGCCGCGTGAGAAGCGCTGTGTATTGGCAAGTAACGACCCCTCAGCCGGTAGTGTGGCAGGCATATCACCAGTTAGTGTGTCATCAGCAGCAATCTTGGCCATGATTTGTTCGACCGTCAGACCCTCAGGAATAGTCAGCGAATGCAGCACGGATTTGCCGCTGTTGAGCAAAGCCAAAATCTCGCGCATAGACGCGCCAGCCTTGATCTCATATTCGCCGACTTTCAACGATTTATCGGCCTTCATAATTGATGCGCCATAGCGGAATATACGGCCGTCGCCGATCAACTCGCGACGTTCCAACTGATTGGCCACTTCGGTAATGCTTGCACCGGGTTTTACGACAAACGTCGCTGCCTCTGTGGATGGCCCTGGACCATCAAATTCCTGCTTGCCAAGATAGGCTGCCACGCCTGCGCCGAGAGCTAGAAATACCGCAAGAGACATCAGGAAATTTAGGAAAACAACTGTCTGGCTGCGGGCATGGCGCGAGCGCTTCGGCGGCGGCACACCGGGCTCTGAGCGCAGAACCTGACTTGCAGACTTTGGCACGATGGGCCGATTGACTGGCGCTTCGCGCTCACCATTGTTGCCTGATGGGTCATCTGAATTGAACGTCACGCCGGCCTCACATCACTGCAATGTCTAATTTGCAAAAACTATTTTGCAAGATTGCTTGGAAAGACTCAAGCCTAACAAAAAATATGGCAAAAAGGCGGGTGCCTTTTGCCATCACTCGCAACGGCGCAAGACCAGCGACGCATTTGTGCCTCCGAAGCCGAAGGAATTGGACAACGCAACATTGACGGTCTTTTTCTTGGCCTTATGCGGCACAAGATCAACCAACGTTTCGCGCTCTGGGTTATCCAAGTTTAATGTTGGCGGGACGATGCCATCACGAATAGCCAAGAGGCAGAAAATCGCCTCAATAGCGCCCGCAGCACCGAGCAAATGGCCAGTCGCGGACTTGGTGGATGACATAGTGAGCTTGGCAGCATCGGGGCCCATCAAACGCTCAATCGCGCCGAGCTCAATCGTGTCGGCCATTGTCGACGTGCCATGAGCATTGACATAATCAAGCTCTGATGGATGAACGCCTGCACGCTTCAATGCGGCTGTCATGCAGCGGAAAGCGCCGTCGCCATCTTCGGCGGGTGCTGTGATGTGGTAAGCGTCGCCAGAGAGGCCATAGCCTACAACTTCAGCATAAATTTTCGCGCCGCGTGCTTTGGCGTGTTCCAACTCTTCCAATACGACAATGCCTGCGCCCTCGCCCATGACAAAACCATCACGGTCTTTGTCATACGGACGGGAAGCCTTTTGTGGCTCGTCATTATAGGCTGTGCATAGCGCACGGCAGGCGGCAAAGCCCGCTAGTGACATGCGGCCGATTGGCGATTCGGCACCGCCTGCGACCATGACATCGGCATCGCCGAACATAATAAGGCGGCTGGCATCGCCAATAGCGTGCGCGCCAGTGGAACAGGCCGTAACGACCGAATGGTTCGGGCCTTTAAGGTGGTGCTTGATAGATACTTGGCCCGAGACCAAGTTAATCAAACGGCCGGGAATAAAAAATGGTGAAACACGGCGCGGGCCCTTGTCGCGCAGCGTATAGCCCGCCTCGACAATGCCCTCGATGCCGCCGATGCCCGAACCGATAAGTACGCCGGTGCGGGTTTGGTCTTCGTAAGATTCGGGATGCCAGTTGGCGTCGTTCAGCGCCTCATCGGCAGCGGCCATGCCATAGATGATGAAATCATCGACCTTGCGCTGCTCTTTCGGCTCCATTGTCGAATCTGGATTGAAAGTGCCATCCGTGCCGTCGCCACGCTTGATTTGGCATGCAATTTGGCAAGCGATGTCGGAAACATCGAAATTTTCGACGCGGGCGGCACCATTGTGGCCCGCTATCAGGCGTTCCCACGTAACAGGAGCCGTGGCGCCAAGCGGCGTAACCATACCAACACCGGTAACAACAACACGCCGCATCGCGCTATCTCCCTCAAGTCCGGCTGACAAATGCCTGCCGGACCTCCCATCTTTTATTAATTTTGATTAAGCCTGAGCCTTGGTGATGAACTTTACAGCATCGCCAACTGTCAGAATTGTTTCTGCAGCATCATCAGGAATTTCAACGCCGAATTCTTCTTCGAATGCCATAACCAGCTCAACTGTATCCAAGCTGTCAGCGCCCAAATCATCAATAAAGCTCGCGTTGTCTGCGACCTTGGCCATATCGACGCCCAGATGCTCAACTACAATCTTCTTAACCCGATCGGAAACGTCGCTCATTATATATCCTCATTGTTGCTTCACCGCTTTGGTTAGCGGCATAAAACTCATCTATCAAGACTTAAGACACGATATTGCCATTGGCAACATCAGCTTTGCGCAGTTTTGAACCGATTTAATGGCGCAATGCCAAAAATCTGCCTCCCAAGCACCAGTCGGGGCGGCGCATATCATGGATTATCCGCATGCGCAATTAGAAGTGAACCATTCAAACAGCACGAAGCATTAAGGCAACATTAGCGTGTGCTTGATATGTACGATTTCTACTTTTGGGGACAATAAGCCGATGAACATCAAAATGATTAGAGCCTTTCGTGACAACCTACATGGAAACTTCACTGTGATTGCTGCGCTTTTAGCAGTTCCCGTCATTACTGGGCTGTTGATCGCCTACGACCATGCAAGGTTTGACATGTTTGCGCGGTCGGTTCCGGCCGCAATAGACTCAGCGCTGGTTGGTGTTGCCCAAGATGATATGATGGGCTCGCTATCGGACGCTGACCTGGACCAGCGAGCAAAAGACTATTTGCTCGCTAACCTCTCAAACGTAAATGAAGCGGCATCAACTGTTGACTATGTTAGAGAAAGAACCAGCAAGGGTTTTGGCGCGATGCGTCTGCACGTAGCGCTGGTCTATCAGCCTCTGACTGGTCCTCTGGCGAGCATTTCACCCGCCAAAGGCAATAGCGGGAAAGATTGGACCTACGTTCAGTAGGCCCAATTACATTTGCACGAACCTAATCAAATCATCGCCATGCCGCCATTCACATGAATAGTTTGACCTGTGACATAGGCAGCTTCGTTTGAGGCCAAGAATACGGCGGCGGCGGCGATTTCTGCGCCTGTGCCCATGCGGCGCATGGGGATGGCACCCATGATTGTTTCTTTTTGCTTGTCGTTGAGCTTGTCGGTCATGGCTGATTCGATGAAGCCGGGCGCGATACAGTTGACTGTGATGTTGCGTGAGGCAATTTCTTGCGCGAGCGATTTGGAAAAGCCAATCATGCCCGCTTTTGCGGCGCAATAGTTAGTTTGGCCGGGATTGCCGGTTACACCGACGATGGATGTGATGTTGATGATGCGGCCAAAACGGCGACGCATCATGGGGTGGGTTAGTTCGCGGGTAAGCCGGAAAACGGAGGTCAAATCCACTTCCAAAACGGCATCCCAATCGGCATCTGACATGCGCACGAACAGGCCGTCTTTGGTGATGCCGGCGTTATTGACAAGAATATCAATGCCGCCAAGATCAGCCTCGGCCTTTTCGCCCAAGGCTTTTACAGCATCACGGTCGCTTAAATTGGCAGGGAAAATATGGGCGCGTTCGCCGAGTTCGGCGGCGAGTGATTCCAGCTTTTCAGCGCGTGTGCCGTGCAGGCCGACAGTCGCGCCAGCCTTGTGCAATGCGCGGGCGATTTCCTCGCCAATGCCGCCTGTTGCGCCTGTTACCAATGCCTTGCGGCCCGTGAGATCAAACATGATTGTATCCTTAAATTATACAAGCGAGGCCAAATAAGCGTCAACATCTTCCAATGAATTGATAGCACTGCCGGAGACATCTTTCGAGATGCGGCGTGCAAGTCCGGTTAACACCTTGCCGGAACCGATTTCGACCAGCGATGTGACGCCATTGGCCGCAAACCATTCGACGCTTTCGCGCCAGCGCACTTGGCCCGTGACTTGGGCGACGAGCCGGTCTGCGATCTCTTGGGGATCGGATGTTGGCGTTACGGTCACATTAGAGAGGACAGGTACGGATGGCGCATGTTTGGCCACATTTGCCAACGCCTCGCGCATCGCGTCTGCTGCTGGGGCCATCAAAGCGGAGTGGAAAGGCGCAGAAACAGAGAGCATGATAGCGCGCTTTGCGCCCTTGGCGGTGGCAATTGCAGCTGCGCGTTCCACAGCTGCCTTAGCGCCAGAAATTACCAACTGTCCGCCGCCATTATCATTGGCGATTTGGCAGATTTGGCCCTGTGCGGCTTCGGCACAAGCGGCTGCAACGTCGGCGT
Organism: Phyllobacteriaceae bacterium; assembly: GCA_043744175.1. GTDB lineage: Bacteria > Pseudomonadota > Alphaproteobacteria > Rhizobiales > Rhizobiaceae > JANMEX01. The sequence goes on along the minus strand of JAYTVD010000219.1, from coordinate 14,163 downwards.
CTTCAAGCCCGATGATAGCGGCCATGCCGCCCTCGCCCGCCGGAACGGCCTTCTGCATGGCATTACCGCGAATGCGCAGAAGTTTAGCCGTATCACTAAGTGAGAATGTGCCTGCAGCTGCCAGTGCGGAATATTCGCCGAGCGAGTGGCCAGCCACGTAAGCGACCTTGTCTTCCAGATTGAAGCCTTTTGATTCCATGACGCGAATGAGCGCAACGGACACAGCCATCAGGGCTGGTTGGGCGTTTGCAGTCATGGTCAGCACATCTTCGGGGCCTTCAAACATGATGGCCGAAAGCTTTTCGCCCAGCGCCTCATCGACCTCATCAAAGACTGCCTTGGCAATCGAATTTTGTTCGGCAAGCAATTTGCCCATGCCGACCGCTTGGCTGCCTTGGCCGGGAAATGTGAAAGCAACTGACATATGATGACCCCGTCTTTGATTTTGTTATCCCGAAATGACGGGAACGGCGGAATGAGTCAAGAAGCTGAGGTAGCAATGGACATTTGAGCTGTTTTTATATAAAATGTCGAAAAAGGTATAAACCGATGGCCATGTCTATTAAAAATGCGGAAGTTGAGAGTTTGGCGCGGGAAATTGCTGGGCGACGAAACATTTCCTTGACTGAGGCAGTTCGTGTGTCCTTGCAGCGCGAAGCCGCGCGGGATCGCGTGCTGCCGAGGAACGATAATCTTGCAAAACTTGAGCTGTTACGGAAAATCAGCATCGAAGCGGCGGCGCTTCCAGTTATTTCCTACGCAAGCGAAGATGAAATTCTTGGCTATGATGAAAATGGAATTCCGACGCAATGATTGTCGATACGTCAGTCATAGTCGCAATCCTGCTGCGAGAACCAGAGGCGGATGCATTCATCGATTTCATCGGAGTTGAAGGCAACTTTAAGATCGCTGCGCCAACTCTATTAGAGACCAGTATGGTTCTGGCAGGCCGCCATGGACCGGCAATATTGGAAAAACTTGATACCTATCTTAGCGGCGCGAGTATCGAAACCATTGCCTTTACTGCAGACCACGCAGCCGTTGCGCAACAAACCTTTCTGCGTTTTGGAAAGGGCCGTCATCCCGCTGGATTGAATTTTGGGGACTGCATTTCTTATGCAGTAGCAAAACTTGAGTCTATGCCGCTGTTATTCAAAAGTAATGATTTTAGCCAAACAGACATTGAGAGCGCGTTTTAACGCCGGGCCAAACAAGCTTCTTGTAAGTTTCGCTGCAATGCCCAATTGTATCTCAGACAATTGCGGGGCATTTCATGAATCTCATCTACATTCTTATCGGCCTCGTCGGCCTCTATTTCGGCGGCGAAGGGTTAGTACGCGGCGCGGTTTCAATTGCCGAGCGCATGGGCGTCTCAAAGCTAGTCATTGGCCTTACGATTGTGGGCATGGGCACATCCGCGCCGGAATTGCTGGTATCGCTGAAAGCCGCGCTTGGCGGATCATCTGATATCGCGCTTGGCAATGTGGTAGGGTCCAATATTGCCAATATATTGCTGATTTTGGGCGTATCGGCGATCGTTTATCCCATTATGCAGTGGGACAAGAATGTGCGGCGCGATGTTATTGTAGCGCTTGGAGCGGCATTGCTTGTTCTGTATTTTGCACGGTCGCCTATCATTGGCCGTTTGGACGGTATTATAATGCTGGCGGGGCTTGGGGCCTATCTTTTTTATGTCTTCAAAAATGAATCTAAGGCAGTGACACCAACTATTAATGGGGCAGATGTGCCAGTCAGCCATATGCCGCTATGGCAAGGCATTACTTTTATGGTGGGCGGATTGGCACTGCTTATCGTGGGCGCGGACTACCTGGTAGAAGGCGCGGTGAACATCGCCCGCGCTTTTGGCATCTCGGAGACGGTTATTGGCCTTACCATTGTGGCGGTGGGAACCAGCTTACCAGAACTGGCCACGTCGATCACCGCAGCGCTAAAACGTCAATCCGATGTGGCGTTGGGTAATGTCGTCGGCTCCAACATTTTCAACATACTTGGCATTTTGGGTATAACCGCACTGGTGAAGCCCGTGGGGGTAGCACCTGAAATGTCGAGCTTTGACGTGCCTGTGATGGTGATAACGACCATATTATTGGTGGCTGTTTTGTTTACCCGCAGCTCTATTAACAAACGGATGGGCCAAGTGATGGTCGGGCTTTATGCGGTCTATACACTGTGGTTGTTTATATAACTTGCGCGTGATGCTTCATCATAATCACTTCCTCCCCTTGCCAACTTCACTAAATTCGACTAGACGCCGCCGTGTTCACGGTTCGAAACCCAGTTGGGGGCTGAACGGAGGGCCGGTCATAAGACCGTCAGGCGCTAGTTGTGCCAGCCTCCCGTGTCTCCGCTCTCGATCCGTCCAAGCGTCCTTTCTTTCGCCTGTTCATCAGGTTTGATTGGTTCGCAGAGGCTTAGCCACTGGCTTTGAATGACGTGAACAGTTGAAAGAAAGGCAAGACACATGGCATTATACGAACACGTGTTCATGGCCCGTCAGGATATTTCGCAGGCTCAAGTTGAAGGTCTCGTAGAGACTTACAAGGGCGTGCTGGAAGCCAACGGCGGTTCAGTTGGACGCATTGAGCATTGGGGTTTGCGCACGGTTACGTACCGCGTGAAGAAGAACCGCAAGTGCTATTACGTTTTGATGGACATTACTGCACCAGCCGCTGCTGTTGCTGAAATGGAACGTCAGATGGGCATTAACGAAGACATTCTTCGTATTTTCACCATCAAGATTGACGCACACGAAACCGGTCCATCTGCCATGTTGGCAAAACGTGACCGTGACGAAGATCGCGGCGAGCGCGGTGGTGATCGTTTTGATCGTCCGCGTCGTGAACGTCCTTCAGGTGATCGTCCGGACCGTGGTCCACGTCGTCCCCGTGACGAAGATTCTGAAAGCGTAGGAGCATAATCATGGTTGACATCAATCAGATCCCGACACGCCGCCCGTTCTCCCGTCGTCGCAAGACCTGCCCGTTTTCCGGTCAGAACTCGCCAAAGATCGACTACAAGGACATTCGTTTGTTGCAGCGTTATATTTCTGAGCGCGGCAAAATCGTTCCTTCCCGCATCACTGCGGTAAGCCAGAAGAAGCAGCGCGTTCTTGCCAACGCAATCAAGCGCGCCCGTTTCTTGGCTTTGTTGCCATATGTTATCGGCTAAATAGTAATGTTGAGGGTGGGTAACCACCCTCGCCTTCTTCGATTTTGGTGGATTTTCCAATTGCGGCGGACGCCTTTGGTCATAGTTTAATTTTCCGAGTTGGGCTGATTTCGGTCCTAACTGCAATGATGCAGGACAGCGAGACTAGTGATGAACCGTAATTTGATGCCCATATTTGTAGGAGCTGCCGCAGGCCTTGCCGCAGCGCTTCTATCTGTGGGTTCGGTCGCACAAAACGCACTTTCTATTACCTTGTTTGTATTGTCACCCTTGCCGATCATGATCGCCGCGTTGGGTTGGGGTCCAATTGCGGGGCTCGCCAGCGTGGTCATTTGCGGACTCACGATTTGGCAATATGCCGGCTTAAGTCCTGCCCTGATTATTGCGGCGACGACTGCAATACCATCGGCAATTATTACCTATTTTGCCGGAATGGCGCGCTACGCCGAGGGTCGCTCCGAGTGGTATCCCCTGTCTTCAATATTGCTGACACTCGCAATATGTGTTGCATCTGGCTTTGTATTTGTTGGCTTCATCATTGGTTTTAATGACGAATATGCACGAACGCTTGGTGTCGAGATGGTCAAGACGCTGGCCGAAGCCGACCCGCAGTTTGCACTTAATCCAGCGTCAACAATCGCACTGGCAAACATGATTGTTAAGGCAATTCCCTTCTTGCAGCCTGCCAGTTGGACATTGGTTTTGGTCGCAAATTTTTGGGGCGCACTGCATATTGCGCGCCGTTCTGGCCTCTTGCAGCGTCCGAAGGATGATTTTCCTACAAAGCTTTCAATGCCTTGGCTTGCATTGCCATTCTTTGCCCTCACTGTTGCGGGTGCTTTCTTATCTGGCGCATTTGGGCTCATAGCCGCGTGCTTTGTAGGCGCGTTGGCGATGGCGTTTACGATTGCCGGCTTTGCAAAATTCCATGCGGTAACACGCGGTAAAGCTTGGCGGGCGGTTGCTCTTTCGATGGGTTATTTCACCGTGCTAACCATCGGATTTCCGGCACTATTTTTCCTCTTTGCGGGCCTGTTTTCTGCCTCCAAAAATACCGCCAAAAGCGGCTAACTTAAAACGACGACACTGACTTTACGAAAGGATAATCTCATGCAAGTCATTCTACTCGAGCGTATCGGCCGTCTTGGCCAAATGGGCGATGTTGTTAAGGTAAAGGACGGCTATGGCCGTAACTTCTTGCTTCCACAAGGCAAGGCACTTCGTGCCAATGCTGCCAACAAAGTTCGCTTTGAAGCCCAGCGTGCTGAACTAGAAGCCCGCCACGAAGCCCGCAAAAATTCTGCCGAAGAAATTGCTGCTGGTCTTGATGGCAAGGCTTTCATTGCGGTTCGTTCTGCTGGTGAAACCGGCCAGCTTTACGGCTCAGTATCTTCGCGCGATATCGCCGAACTCATCATTGCTGACGGCTTTGCCATCAACAAAAACCAGGTTGAGCTCAATGTTCCGATTAAGACAATCGGCATTCACACGATCGCTATCCACCTGCATGGCGATGTTCGCGCCACTGTTACGGTCAACATTGCCCGTACCAATGACGAAGCTGCACGCCAAACTGCTGGTGAAAAGCTGGATACAGCGGACGCCATCTACGGCCCGGACGAAGACAAGGTTGTGCCGAGCGGCATGGATCATTTCGGCGACCACGACGAAATGTAGTCTTTGGCTTTTGCCATCGAACACGACGCTCGGTTTACGCCGGGCGTTTTGCATTTGAGCCTGTGGATAACGGTGATAGACTGGTTGAACGTTCGCTTCACAGCGCAGATTCGTGACACATAGAACCACAAATAGTTTCATAGAGAAAATTGCCCCATGGCTGATGCGGTCGTAAAATTACATAATAATATTGCCGATCCGCTCTATCGCAGTGCGCCGCATAATGTTGAGGCGGAACAAGCACTTATGGGTGCTATTCTGGTCAATAACGATGCCTACTATCGCGTGTCTGACTTCCTCAAAGCGCAGCATTTTCATGAACCTCTGCACCGTAAAATCTATGAGGTAATCGGCGAATTCATCCGGCTTAATAAACACGCCAATCCGGTGACGCTGAAAAACTTTTTGCCCGCGGAAGACCGTGTTGGCGACATGACAGTGGCGCAATATTTGGCGCGGCTGGCCGCCGAGGCGGTGAATGTTATCAATGCCGAAGATTATGGCCATGCCATTCACGATTTGGCGATCCGCCGCGCTTTGATCACTATTGGCGAAGATATGGTCAATATCGCCTATGATGCGCCGGTGGATATGATCCCGCGCAGCCAGATTGAGGATGCAGAGCGTAGGCTGTTTGAACTGGCTGAAACGGGCCGTTATGACGGCGGGTTTCAGAGCTTTAATGATGCGGTGAAAAACGCCGTGGACATGGCCAATGCGGCCTTTATGCGCGACGGGCATTTGTCCGGCGTATCGTCTGGTATCCAGCGTTTGGACGCCATGATGGGTGGTTTGCAATCCTCAGATTTGATCGTGCTGGCGGGACGTCCCGGTATGGGTAAAACGTCGCTGGCGACCAATATCGCCTTCAATATAGCCTCCTGCTACGAGCCTGCCCAACAGGCCGATGGCTCGATGAAAGCGGCAAATGGTGGCGTTGTGGGCTTCTTTTCTCTGGAAATGTCGTCAGAACAGCTCGCAACCCGCATTATTTCCGAGCAAACAGAGATTTCATCCTCGAAAATCCGGCGCGGCGAAATCAATGAGGCTGACTTTGGGAAGCTGGTGGCTTGTGCCCAAATGATGCAGAAAATTCCACTTTTTATTGACCAGACGGGTGGTATTTCAATCGCCCAATTGGCAGCCAGAGCACGGCGTTTGAAGCGGCAGCGCGGGCTTGACGTACTGGTCATCGACTATATTCAGCTGATGCAGGGTTCGTCCAAGAAATCCGATAACCGTGTGCAGGAAGTCACTGAAATCACTACGGGTTTGAAAGCTTTGGGCAAGGAATTGAACGTTCCGATTATCGCGCTTTCGCAGCTTTCCCGTGCGGTTGAAAGCCGTGATGACAAGCGGCCACAGCTGTCAGATTTGCGTGAATCCGGCTCTATTGAGCAAGACGCGGACGTAGTGCTGTTTGTGTATCGCGAAGAGTATTACTTGAAAAACAAGGAGCCAAAACCCGGCACAGAAGAGTATTTCAAGTGGGAATCTGACTTGAATATGGTTCGTGGCAAGGCCGAAGTGATTATCGCCAAGCAACGTCATGGCCCGACCGGTACGGCTCAACTTGCGTTCCAAGCGGAATACACCCGCTTTACTGACTTGGCTGAAGATCAATACATGCCGGAGCGGTTGGAATAGTGACTATTGGTAGTGATGTACATGGCTCGCTGACCTCCGGCGGGCGGATTGCCCTTGATCTTGGGGCGTTGAAATCCAACTATAGGCTATTGCAAACGCATTCTGGTGCAGCGGAAACAGCAGCGGTTGTAAAGGCTGATGCTTATGGTTTGGGGGTACAATATATAGTGCCAGCGCTTGTGGCGGCGGGGGTTAAAACCTTCTATGTGGCGCAGATTGATGAGGGTATCGAGGTGCGAAAACTAGCACCGAATGCCCGTATTTTCGTGATTTATGGGGCTCCGAAGGGCACTGAAACCATACTTTCAGATCATAAATTGTTGCCTTTGATTTGTTCTGCCGAACAGTTGGACCGCTGGGGTCAACATATTCGCAAGACGGGTGCACCCCAAGCCTACGGACTACATGTCGATACCGGCATGAACCGCAGCGGGCTGACCATGAGTGAGGCACGTCTGGTGGGTATGCACAGCGATGTTTTGAAGGCGTCGGGGCTCTGCCATATCATGACGCATCCGGCCTGTGCGGACGAGCCAGACCATCCACTAAATTCAAAACAAATCGCGCAATTTCAAGAACTTAGGTCGCTCTTCTCCAACATTGAATCAAGCTATGCCAACTCTGCGGCACTGCTTTCCGGAGGCAGTTATGGTGGGGATATCACCCGCCCCGGCATCGCGCTTTACGGCGGCGAGGCATTGAATGACGTGCCAAATCCAATGAAACCCGTGGTGAAAGCCGAGGCGCGTATTATCCAAATTCGCTATGCGAAGGCGGGCGAAACGGTGAGTTATGGCGCAACCGAGACGCTAAAACGCGATACGAAAATCGCCGTTTGTGCTGTTGGATATGCTGATGGATACCATCGGTCTATCGGCCTGAAAACCGGCCAGAATGCGCCCGGAAACGATACGCCACTCGCCCGAAGTCAGTACGGAACCAATGCGGATTCGGTGCGGAATGAGCACGGAAGTCGTGCGGGCTTCGTTTGCGGTCGGCACGTGCCTATTTTGGGCCGCGTGACGATGGACTTCACCATGTTTGATGTCACGGAAGTGCCGGACGCGCAGTTGGATGAGGCGCAGTGGGTTGAGCTGTTCGGCCAGAATATTACGCTTGACGATGTGGCTCGCGCGGGCGGCACGATTGGCTATGAATTGCTGACAAGTCTCGGGCGACGTTATGAACGGATAATTCTCAATGGCTAAAGCGTCCCGTCTCACCTTCATCTGCCAATCCTGCGGGGCGGTGCATAACCGTTGGTCGGGCAAGTGCGACAGTTGCGGCGAGTGGAATACAATTATTGAAGAAAGCCCGACCGCGGGGATTGGTGGCGGACCTTCTAATTTGCGCGCTGTGCGCAAGGGGCGCGTGGTGGCGCTGACGACTTTATCCGGCGAGAGCGAAGACGCGCCGCGCATTCAAAGCGGGATTGCGGAGCTGGACCGCGTTACGGGCGGTGGGTTTGTGCGCGGGTCGGCGGTGCTAATTGGCGGCGATCCGGGCATTGGAAAATCCACGCTGCTGATGCAGGCGGCAGCCGCTCTGGCGGGACGGGGGCATAATGTTGTTTATGTTTCCGGCGAAGAGGCGGTGGCGCAAATACGGCTGCGTGCGCAGCGTCTTGGTGCGGCGGAAGCGCCCGTGGCGCTGGCGGCGGAAACCAATGTCGAAGATATTTTGGCTACCTTGAGCGATGGAAAACGGCCGGACTTGGTGATTATTGATTCCATTCAAACGCTGTGGACCGAACTGGTGGAGGCCGCTCCCGGCGGTGTTAGCCAAGTGCGGGCGTCTGCGCAGGCGATGATACGCTATGCCAAGCAAACCGGTGCTGCGGTGGTTCTTGTTGGCCATGTGACCAAGGACGGGCAACTGGCGGGGCCGCGCGTGGTGGAGCACATGGTCGATGCTGTTATTTATTTTGAGGGCGAAGGCGGGCATCACTTCCGCATTTTGCGCGCGGTGAAAAACCGCTTTGGCGCGACAGACGAAATCGGCGTTTTTGAAATGTCCGACAAGGGTTTGCGCGAAGTTGCCAATCCATCTGAGTTGTTCCTGGGCGAACGCAATGCAGCCGCACCTGGAGCCGCCGTATTTGCAGGCATGGAGGGCACGCGGCCTGTGTTGGTGGAAATTCAAGCGCTGGCAGCGCCATCGACATTGGGCACACCGCGAAGGGCTGTTGTTGGATGGGATTCGTCGCGCCTTGCCATGGTGCTGGCTGTGCTGGAATCGCACTGCGGTGTTAAGTTCGGAATGCACGATGTGTATTTGAATGTCGCGGGCGGTTACAAAATTTCTGAACCGGCGGCGGACCTTGCGGTGGCGGCAGCGCTGGTATCATCGCTGGCCGGACTTGCTCTTCCGGCAGATTGCGTTTATTTCGGCGAAATAAGTTTATCGGGGTCAATTCGCCCCGTTGCCCACGCGGTGCAGCGCCTCAAAGAAGCCGAAAAGTTGGGCTTCCGTAAAGCGGTTATTCCGGCAGGCGGCGGCGAATTACCTAAAGATCGCGGCGTGAGCGTTGAAGAACTGCCCTCGCTGCCTGAATTGGTTGTGAAAATCGCGAGTTCGCTGAAAACAAAGCGGGCAAATGAGACAAAAGACAGCTAAGAGAATTTTGGCGCCGGACTGTTGGGCGTAAGACAAAAAAGATAACGGGGCGCGTCCGAAGATGCCGATTACAATGCTTGACGGAATTTTATTGGGTATCACGCTGGTATCCGGCATTTTGGCCATGGTGCGCGGCTTCTCGCGCGAAGTGCTTTCGGTGGCATCGTGGGCGGCGGCAGGCGCTGCTGCGTTTCTGTTTTACAAAAAGTTTGCACCGATGGTGCGCCCCTATGTGAGCAATGATTTGCTGGCGCAGGCAGGCGCGGCGGGCGCTATTTTCCTGATTACGCTTATCGTGGTGACGATTATCACCATGAAAATTGCGGATTTCATCATTGATAGCCGCGTGGGTGCATTGGACCGGACGCTTGGCTTTGTGTTCGGCGCGGCACGTGGTTTGCTGCTGGTTGTTGTGGCGATGTTGTTCTTTAACTGGCTCGTTCAGGCCAATCAGCCTAGCTGGGTAGCGAACGCTAAATCCAAGCCATTGTTGGATTCGCTCGGTCAGCAGCTTGTGAACTTGTTGCCTGAAGACCCAGAAGCGCTTATTATGAAAAAGATCAAACCGGCTGCCACTGACGCCGCACCGGCGGGCGATGCCCCTGCTGCAGACGCGCCCGCGGGCGATGCGGCTCCGGCGGATGGCGAACCAGCAAAGCCCGCCACAAACGGCTAAGACATTTATCCAAGGGCGCCTCCCTGCCCGCACTCGAATAAGGATGGTTGCATGACCCTGCAGACCGCGCATGATGATTCATTTCTCGATGAAGAAGACGATCATTTTCACGACGAATGCGGTGTGTTTGGAATTTACGGGCGGCAGGATGCTGCGACGATAACGGCGCTGGGTCTTCATGCCCTGCAACATCGCGGCCAAGAGGCAGCGGGCATTGTTTCTTATGATGGCTCACAGTTTTTCGTGGAACGTCATGTCGGGCTGATTGGCGATAACTTTACCAAGAAATCTGTTATGGATCGCCTATCGGGCAACCGCGCCATTGGTCATGCGCGTTATGCCACAACGGGCGGCGCTGGTCTGCGTAACGTGCAGCCACTATTTGCCGAACTTGCCGATGGCGGCTTTGCTATTGCACACAATGGCAATTTTACCAACGCAATGACCGTGCAGCGCGAACTGCAAAAGCGCGGCGCGATTTTCTCCTCGACCTCTGACACGGAAACCATTTTGCATCTTGTGGCGATGAGCACAGAGCGTGATTTCATTGCGCGCTTTATCAGCGCCATTCGCCAGATTGAGGGGGCTTATTCGCTGATTGCGCTTTCCAACAAGAAGATGGTGGGCTGCCGTGATCCGCTGGGCATTCGCCCGCTGGTACTGGGTGATCTGGATGGTGCATGGATTTTGGCGTCTGAGACTTGCGCCTTGGATATTATAGGTGCGCGGTTTGTGCGCGATGTGAAGCCAGGCGAAGTGGTGGTTATCACCGACGATGGCATTGAAAGCATTTTCCCGTTTGAGCAGCAAAAGCCGCGTTTCTGTATATTTGAATATGTATATTTTGCGCGGCCTGACTCGGTCATTGACGGGCGAAATGTCTATGAGGCGCGCAAGCGTATCGGCATTGAGCTAGCGAAAGAAAGCCCGGTTATTGCCGATCTTGTGGTTCCCGTTCCAGACTCTGGTACGCCTGCGGCGATTGGTTATAGCCAAGCGTCGAACCTGCCGTTTGAGCTTGGTATTATCCGCAATCACTATGTGGGTCGCACGTTTATTTCGCCTTCGGATTCTATCCGCCATATGGGCGTGAAGCTCAAACACAATGCCAACCAGCGTATGCTTGAGGGCAAGCGGGTTGTTCTGGTTGACGATAGCATTGTGCGCGGTACGACGAGCCAGAAGATCGTGCAGATGGTGCGCGATGCGGGCGCGGCAGAGGTGCATATGCGCATCGCATCGCCGCCGACCATTTCATCGTGTTATTACGGTGTTGATACGCCGGAGAAGAGCAAGCTGCTGGCCTCACGCATGAGCATTCAGGAAATGGCGGATTTTATCCGCGTGGATTCGCTGGGTTTCCTCTCCATTGATGGTCTTTACCGTGCGGTGTTCGAACCAGGCCGTGACAATGCTGCGCCGCAGTTCTGCGATGCTTGTTTTACGGGCGACTACCCTACCCGCCTGATTGACCGTGATGGCACAGACAAAGTGCGCTCGCTCAACATGCTGGCAAACCACGGCTGATTTTATGACAGATGCGAGCAAACCATTAGCAGGCCGTGTGGCGCTGATTACCGGCGCATCGCGCGGTATCGGCTATCATACGGCCAAGTCCCTCAGCGCCGCGGGCGCACATGTTATCGCCGTTGCACGCACGCAAGGCGGGCTGGATGATCTTGACGATGACATCCGCGCAGCTGGCAGCGAGGCGACGCTTGTGCCGCTTGATCTATCCGACATGGCGGGCATCGACCGGCTCGGCGGCGCGATTTATGAGCGCTGGGGCAAGCTGGATATTCTGGTTGCCAATGCGGCTATGCTCGGAACTATTTCGCCTATCGGCCATGTTGAGGCCAAGGTATTTGACCGCTTGATGACGCTGAACGTGACGAGTACGTGGCGGCTGATACGCTCTGTTGACCCGCTGCTGCGACTTTCGGATGCCGGACGGGCGCTGGTTTTGTCTTCCAGCGTTGCACGTTCGGCACGGGCGTTTTGGGGGCCGTATGCGGCGTCAAAAGCTGCTGTTGAAGTGATGGCACGTTCGTGGGCGGACGAAACCAAGAACATGCCGCTGCGGGTGAACTCAGTTGATCCGGGTGCCACACGCACCGCGATGCGCGCGCAAGCCGTGCCGGGCGAAGACCCTCTCACTGTGCCGCATCCGTCAGAGGTTGCGGCAAAAATTGTGCGGTTGACCTATCCGGATGTAACCGAAACCGGCAAGCTATTTTCCGTTCGCCTGAATAAGTTTGTGGATTATCATCTGCCGGAGTGATCTTGCGGATATCCCCTAGATAACAAGCACTCATTGTAATTTATTCGGACGAATTGCTCTCAACCACGGTCGGCATCATCGCCTTCGCGGCGTTCTCAGCTGCCAAACGCTTTTTGAAGGCGTTCGGGCCAAACGGCAGGAAGCAGAAATAGGCGATTGCGGAAAGTGTCAACATTTCCCATGTAAAGGTTAGTAGCAACGCCACATAGATCGCCGCGCCAAGCAGCACCGGCATTATCCAGTCGCTCGGCACACGGGCGAAGGATGTTTTGCCTGAAAATACCGGCAATTGGCTAATCATCAACAAGGCGACAACGAGGGTGAAAATGGATGCGCCCATTGCGAAACCCTTGCCGATTGGAACGCCCAAGAATTCTAAATAGGCGGGCAGCATGACCAAAAACGCGCCAAAGGGCGCCGGTACGCCAACGAAAAAGTCTGACATCCACGCCGGACGGTTGGGGTCATCGGCCATCACGTTGAAGCGCGCCAAGCGCAGGCAGCAGGCGATAACATAGACCATGGCCGCTATCCAGCCGACGGAACGCGCTTGATCCAAAATGCTGGCATAGAGCACCAGCGCAGGAGCTGCGCCGAAGTTGATGACGTCAGCCAGCGAATCCATCTGTGCGCCGAATTTGGATTGCGCCTTCATGGCGCGCGCCAAGCGGCCATCAATGCCATCCAAGAATGCGGCGAGCAGAACGAGGCCGATGGCCTCTTCCGTGCGGCCTTCGTAGCCAAGGCGAATACCTGTAAGGCCCGCGCAAATTGCCAAGACCGTGATGAGATTGGGTAGAATGAATTTTGCTTCGATATTGCCGATACGCCGCCCTTTGGGCACGGGGCCATGCGGGTGGAACGCAGGGATGGCGTTATCTTGCGGGTCATCGCTCATGCGCTGCGCACCAGAGCTAACGAAGGCTCGCCGCCAAATTCAGCGATGATGGTTTCGCCCGCCACTGCTGTTTGGCCGAGCGAGACGCGCACATTGGTTTTGATTGGCAAGAAAACATCAACACGGGAACCAAAACGAATGAGGCCGAAACGTTCACCGGCGCCAATAGAAGCACCCTCCTCCGTCCAACACACGATGCGCCGCGCGATAAGACCGGCGATTTGCACCACGCCAACCATGCCGTTTGGAGACAGGATGCGCAGGCCGTTGCGCTCGTTTTCGGAGCTGGCTTTATCCAAATCGGCGCTCAGGAATTTGCCAGGCTTATAAGCAATCTGCTCGATTTTGCCGCGCACGGGCGCGCGGTTGATGTGGACAGAAAAGACATTCATGAACACTGAAATGCGCAGCATCTCGCTGTCGCCCAATCCTAGTTCCTTTGGTGGATAGGCAGGGCCAACGGCAGACACGATGCCATCGGCAGGCGAGATAACAAGACGGTCATCCGTGCGGGTGATGCGCTTAGGGTCGCGGTAGAAATAGGTGCACCATGCGGTGAGGATAAGGCCCAGCCAAAACAAGGTGGTAGAAAAAAAGCTCAGGAAAAACGTGACGGCGGCAAACGCACCGATAAATGGCCAGCCCTCGCGGTGAATGGGAACCATCGCTTTTCTAATCGAATCTACAACGCTCATGGAATATTGTCTCTCAATGGAAGCTCTGAATAGAGCATCTGCATCTGAGAGGCAATTGAGGCCTTGCAGGTTTGCGGAAAAGTGTTGACGCCTATTTTATCAGACTAACCATGTTTCCCGTGCTACTCGCACTATCGTAGGGCTTAAAGCTCCAGTTGGCGCTGTTTACGATCATCGTGTTGGCAACCATGTTAATTTTGCTGGAGCTGACATTGGTGGTGGAATTGTAAACAACATCACGATTCGGCAAGTAGATAACGCCTTCAAGTTTCTCGCCGTTGGAACCGTTGAAGACATATTGCCGCTTTTGGCTATTGTTAGAGGCATCACTGGTCTTCTCAAACATCAACACGCCCTTGTAGGGGCCGGAAGATGGCGCGGTTGCTGTGACTGTTAATGCGCCGTTGGCGCGAATTTCGCTGGCAGTGTCGGGGAAGTAAAACGTCACATCCTTCGCGATAATAGTGGAACCGGAATCCAAAAT
>JAYTVD010000218.1:0-10077 GCA_043744175.1 Phyllobacteriaceae bacterium | reverse complement strand
TTGTTTGCGCCCAAATTTCTTGTGCGGTGGTTTCGGCGTGACCATCGCGGTTAGCAATATTGTCGAACTGATTGGCCCAAATTGCGCCATTTGGCTCTGTTTTGGCCAATTGTTCGGCCAAACGGCCGGATAATTTCACATAATTATTGGGGTTTTTGTAGGGAACAGCTGGAACCTCAATTAGCTCGGCGCCCATTAAGTGCAGCGCGTCTTTCTTCTCTTGTGCTTGGGTATCGGGAATGACGATGACCGTGCGGTAGCCCAGCGCCTTCGCGACTAGCGTCAGGCCAATGCCGGTGTTACCTGCTGTACCTTCAACTATCACGCCGCCGGGGCGCAAAAGGCCGCGCTTTTCGGCATCGCGAATGATGAAAAGGCCCGCACGATCTTTGACGGATTGGCCGGGGTTCATAAATTCGGCCTTGCCGAGAATTTCGCAGCCGGTGATTTCCGACGCTTTTTTGAGGCGTATGAGCGGGGTGTTGCCGATCACATCAATAACGGAGGACATTCGAATTTTCCTTTAGTAACATTGCGCTGAGGGTAGAAACCTGCGTGCACCAGCGCAAGGTGTTGAGGCCTCAAGTTCTTGCAATATAGAGATTTTTTTCCGTAGATATGCGAAATATCAGCGAAATAATCTCGCAAGCCACAAATCCATCACTCATATTACCGCGTAGTGAGTTATAGAGACAAAAAAGGATTTTGCAGATCAATGTATTCGGCTGAAATTGAATCGTTAGACGGACTGTTTTCTCGCTATGTCGCGGGCTCGCTTCCGGAACCCGCGCGGGTATTAGTGGCGGCACATCTGTCGATTAAACCTGAGCGAAATCATATAGTTAGCGCGCTAGAAGATCTAGCTGGCGATGAATTGAGCGCGTTGGTGTCGGACCAGATTGGTAATCGTGAGGCTAGATTGGCGGCGGTGTTTAATGCGCCTAAACTAGCCGAAATGCCGGAAAAACGGTCCGAATCTGGAATTTTGCCACAAGAATTGCGCAGTTTTGTTGGATTTGATCTCGAAAACATACCGTGGCGAACCAAAATGCCGGGATATCGCGAGTTTTCACTCGGCGAAATTGATGGCTGCGAAGCGAAGATGTTGTGGATTAAAGCGGGGCGTAAAATGCCTGCCCATACACATGAGGGAAGCGAAATAACCCTCGTAATTGATGGTGCTTTTTCAGATTTGGCAGGACGTTATGGCAGGGGCGATATTTCACTAGCTGATGATGATATGGACCACAGTCCGGTGGCCGAAGAAGGTCGCCCTTGCATCTGTTTTGCAGTTACGGATGCACCTTTGCGGCTTACGGGGTCGTATCGCCAGTTTTTCAGCGATTTTATCGGGCGATGAGCCTGTATCGCGCTACGCCACGAGACGGGGTTGCCTGGATTACAGGTGGCTCCACCGGCATTGGGCGGGCGCTGGCAATTGAACTGGCACGGCGTGGATGGCGGGTGGCGGTTTCGGCACGAAAGGTTGAAGCCTTTGATTCTAAACACGAAAATGTGCCGGATTTGGATAAGAAAATCAGTGTTTATCCATGTGATGTGACTGATGCTGGCTCGGTTTCCAGAACTGTCGCGGCGATTACAAGTGACTTGGGGCAGATAGTTTTGGCGGTATTTAATGCTGGAAATTACATTCCTATCCAAGGAAACCGGCTGGATATTTCAGACTTTTCGAAGACTTTCGATGTCAATTTCATGGGCGTTATCAATGGGTTAGTGCCTGTTGTCGAGCATATGAAGGCGACAGGGCGAGGGCAGATTGCTATCACCGGCTCTGTCACTTCTTATGGCGGGCTGCCGACTGCGGCGGCCTATGGTGCTTCCAAGGCGGCGCTGAATTCGATGGCGCAAAGCCTGAAATTTGACTTTGACCGCATGAACATTCGAATTCAGATGATAAATCCGGGATTTGTGGTGTCAGAACTCACCAAAAAGAACGATTTTGCCATGCCTACCTTGATGAATACACAAGACGCGGTACTGCGAATTGTCAAAGGCTTGGAATCAGGCGGATTTGAAATCACGTTTCCGAAACGCCTTTCCCTCATTTTGAAGATCGTCAATCGCCTGCCTTTTGCGCTTTATTTCTGGATGGTGGCGAAGGCGACGAGCGCCGATAAACCGCTCGAATAGCGGTCGGCAAGCGCACGGAGATCGCCCGGACTCGATGCGCTGTGCGCACGAAATGAATGCGCGGGGCGCTCGAAAGGTATCCAGGCCCCGATTGCATTAAAAATCGAGTTGTCTTACCATTACGTCAATAAAATTTGGGGGATGGGGCGTTGCGCAAATTGCTGTACGGAATTATTTTTTTGGGCGTGCTCATTGCGCTGGCTTTCGCCTTCGGCCCGCGTGTGGCAGCGGATACGAAAATCACTTTTGATCCGAATTCCATCGGGGCTGACCCTGACGCTTATTTGGCAAAAAGCGAAGCGATGGTGGCTGGCATTCGCGATGGTATGAAGAAGGAAATCGTCTGGGCCTTCCCTGCATCCAAGGCCAAGACGCCGATTGCGCTTGTCTATATCCACGGCTTCTCCGCGACCAAGGGCGAGGTGCGACCGGTGCCGGATTTAGTCGCCAAGGCGCTGGGAGCAAACCTCTTTTTCACTCGCCTTCACGGCCATGGACAGGATGGCGCGGCGATGGCGAGCGCCTCTGTCAATGACTGGGTGAACGACATGGCGGAGGCATTGGCTATCGGCCACAGGCTGGGTGAGAAAGTCATCGTGATGGGAACGTCTATGGGCGGCGGGTTGGCGACATGGGCGGCGAGCGACCCTGCCCTTTCCAGCCAAATAGACGCGATGGTTTTGATCTCGCCAAACTATGGCGTGCAGGCATCCGGCTCATTTATTTTGACCTTGCCGTTTGGCGAGCAGCTTGCAAATATGATTGCTGGCAAGGAGCGCAGCTTCGTTCCTGTTAACGCGTTGCACGCAAAATTCTGGACACCAGTTTATCCGACAAAATCTGTGTTGCCCATGGCGGCGCTGACAAAGCTGGCGGTCAATGAACAGGTTGAACAAATCAAGCAGCCTGCCCTTTTCATTTATTCCGAGACCGACAAGGTGGTGCAGCCCGCCCTGACCAAAGCCATCGCAGCGCGCTGGGGCGGGCCATACGAAATCCATGCGCTGGCAAAAAATGACGATCCCTATAGTCATGTGATAGCGGGCGATGCGCTTTCACCCTCGACCACGGGGGAAGTTTCTGATTTAATTGTGACGTGGGTAAATAGCTTAACTTATTGAATATGCTAATGTTTGCACACAAAAGTTTGTTGAAATTGATAAGCGTGGGAAAATTGGAGGCTGGGGGATAACGTGTTTATCACAGTCGCTTAGACCAATAAAACAAAGGAACAACTGTGAAAAAATTTCTGATTATCTCAGCATCAGTATTGGCGCTGTCTTTATCAGCCGCTGGAGGCGCGAGCGCCATTCAGATCACCAAGCCTTCGGCAGATATGGGTTTGCCGATTGTCAATGTGAAGGCAACTAAGCACAAAATGCGTTCGGCGGGGTTCTTAAAAGCCGCGCTTGAAAAGAAGGGCGTGACCGTCACCAGCATTCATCGCGAGGGCCAAGTTTATCTGTTCCTTGTGGACAGCGCGGGCACTACAGCGATTGTGGCGACTGATGGCTATTCATCCGAGATTATCGGCGTGAATGTTCTTACCTACGCAGCAGGTGTGGCCGAGCGTCCGGTTAATTCCGCTGGCGTTCACTTTGTGGATTTCACCTATGAGTTTGGCTATGTCGTCGAGGAAAGCGTATATCTGAGCTATACTGAGATCACTTCAGAGGAGTATTCGTCAACTGAAGAATACACCGAAGTTTCATATGAAGAGTCCGAGGAAGTTTCATACGAAGACGTTACATACGACGAAAACACCACCGAAGAAGATGCAGCCGACCTTGATCAGGGCACTGCGGACGATGAAGCTGGCGATGCCGAAGCTGATGTACAGGACAATGCTGACGAGCCGGAAGATGCCGGAACCAGCGATGATGGCGGCGATGATGCTGGTACAGATGATTCCGGTGGCGGCGATGATGGTGGTGATTCTGGCGGTGATGACACCGAAGGCTGATAGCGCTAGTCGCCTCATTTAATTCAAAACGCCCGAACTCACATTCGGGCGTTTTTGTATTTGGTTGTCTGAAATTGCTATCGCGGATTTTGAGCGGCGGCCTCTTTTGAAAAGGCGAACGCGGCCAAGGACACAATCAGCATCAGCGCATAGGCGATAAACATCATTGCGTAGGCCGATTGTGGCGAGCTGGCTTTGGCTCCATCAAGCAACCCTCCCCCTGCAATTTGCATCATGCCGACGCCGATGATGGCAAAGAAGTTCATAAGTGCGACGCCTCGCCCTGCCAAATGTTCCGGCATCAGGCCACGCGCGTGGGACATTTGCAGGCCATATGTCAGACCAAAACCACCGATAATGGCGAACAAAATGGCAGGGGTCAGCGGTGTTGCAAATGGCAGAAATGCCAGAGCCACGAGGGCGCACAGTTGAACCAAATTGCCGCCAATGATAACAGATTTAACTGAGCCAAACATATGCGAAGCGATGCCGTAGAGAAAACTACCTGCCGCCATGCTAAGCGCCATGAAGAAGGTGATGTTGCCAATTGTGGCGGGCGTGGCATTAAAAAGATCGTGCAAATAGGGTCCGGCCCACAGACCGCGAATGCCGGCGGGCGGCATATAGGCAATCAGCATCAGCGGAATGAGCGGCCAGAGCACGCGCAACTTAAGCAATTCGAGATAGCCGTAATAGCCCGAGCTAGAGGTTTTTGAAGCCAGCGCATCGCGTTTGACCAAAGCCAAAATCGCAAGGCCGATGATCACCGAGGTCACTGACAGGCCCGCCATAACCATGCGCCAACCGAAGTGGCCGACAGCGAAGGCCAGCGGCGCGGTGCCTGCGATATTGCCAACCGTGCCGAAGGCAACGAGCCAAGACGAAAACACGGCAAAGCGCTGGGCAGAGTTTTCGCGGGCGAACAGAAAATATGAGGCCATCAAGACCGGCGAGCAGCCGATGCCGAGCAAGCCCATGGCAACGACAACAGCCGTGCCGCTTTGCGCCAGCGAAAATAATAGGGCGCCGCCACCGGCAAAAATCGGGAAGATAATTCCAGCAGTAAGGCGCGGGCCGCGTTGATCCAGCATCGAGCCAACGGTGAATTGCGCCAGCGCAAAGGTGATAAAGAAAACGCCCGAGGCAAGCCCGAGCGTTGATTTTGTCATGCCTAGCTCAGCGCCTAGTAGCGGCGTGAGCACGGCAAGGAACGCCCTAAAGAACTGGGACATGACATAGGACAGCGCGAGAACGGCATATCCTGCCATGAAATCAATTCCTTAGCAGCGTTTATTTAAGCAGCGCGGTTCGGGCGAAAGCGGCGCTTCTTCTTTGCTGGTGCGTTAGCATCTGCACCTGCTGCCTTTGTTGGGGCAAACGCCGGGTGCAATCTCACTGGATCGACATCACCCTCATTGCGGCGGCGGTTTTGCCCTCCGTTTGCGGGCTTGGCGCCAGCAGGCTTAACGCCTTCCGTGCGCGGCGCGGTATTCGTGCGGGCCGGACGGCTGTTTGGACGCGCACCACGCGGGTGACGATGCGGGCTTGCCGGACGTTCGGCATCATTATCAACCGAGTTGGCGCGGGGTTTGACCACGAACTGTGGCTTCACGCCTTCCGGCAACTTGTGACGGATGAGACGCTCAACGGCTCGCAGCTTATCGGCTTCATCCGGCGCAAGCAGCGTAATCGCAATGCCTTCCGCGCCATTACGGGCGGTGCGGCCGATGCGGTGAACATAGCTGTCAGTATCATCGGGCAGTTCAAAGTTAATCACATGCGTGATGTTTTGAACGTCGATACCGCGTGCGGCAATATCAGTAGCCACGAGGATTTTGTTCGCGCCGCTCTTGAAGTCATTCAAAGCCTTTTGACGGGCGTTTTGTGACTTGTTGCCGTGGATGGCCGCAACATTGAAACCATCATGCTCCAAATGGCGGACAACCGCATCCGCGCCATGCTTGGTGCGGGTGAAGACGATGACGCGTTCCATTTCAGGCTGATTGAGCAGCGCTGACAGGCAGGCGCGCTTTTCGCCCTTGCCGGTGTGGATGACGCTTTCGCTAATCTTGGCAACAGTCGTGGCTGGCTTATCAACCTCGATACGGACCGGGCTTTTCATCAAGCTTTTGGCGAGATTTTCAATTTCATCCGGCATGGTAGCGGAGAAAAGCGCGGTGCGGCGATGTTGATTGGTCTGCGCTGCGATTTTGCGCACATCATTGATGAAGCCCATGTCGAGCATACGGTCGGCCTCATCCAGCACCAAAAACTTGGTGCTGTGCAGCTTAACCGCGCCCTCTTTCATCAAATCGGACAGGCGGCCTGGTGTGGCGATGAGAAAATCAACGCCCGGCAGCATTTTCTTAATCTGCGCAAAGCGAGGCATTCCGCCTAAAACAAGCGCGGTGGACAAATGCGTGTTCTTGGAAAACTGGCGAATGCATTCTTCAATCTGCACGGCAAGTTCGCGCGTTGGCACGAGGATGAGCGCACGGGCGCAATTATGCTGGCGTTTATCGCCCATGGTCATGATTTCGCGGATGATGGGCAGCACGAAGGCGGCCGTCTTGCCGGAGCCTGTCTGGGCAACGCCCTAAACATCACGGCCTTCGATTTGCGGCGGAATCGCCTTCATCTGGATAGGCGTTGGTGTGGTGAAGCCTTCGGCTTCCAGCGTGGTCAAAATTTGGCCGGAAATGCCGAGTGCGGCAAAACCGTTGGTGGTGGTAATATCAGTCAAAATAGTCAACTTTCAGCGCAAAATAGCGCAAGGCGCAGCACTGCTAAATCGCGCACTGCAATGGTTCAAACGGTGAGACTTTGTTTCGTCGCTTTGTTCTTAACCGCCGCGCGAAATGCGCTTGGCTGGAAAAAGCTCCAGGTCTCGGGTGATCCGCACAATAAGACGTAAAACGCCCTAGAGGTGCGGTTCGCACCTGACCGTCAATTCGGAAAGGAGCGGGGTTGGCGCGGAAACAGAAAAGGCCCGAAATAGTTGAGGGGCCCGAACATCGCGTTGGCGGCTCTATGCGCTATTTTTTGGTGCAATGCAACAGGGCAGTTCATTATCCGCTTTTCGGCTGCTGCATCTTGAGTGACATATAGACCAGCACCGCGCCTATGGCGGCAAACGCGGCGGAAGCCAGATAGGCTTTGGTGCCGTAAATGCCCGCAAAATAGCCGAAGCCGGAGATGGCGACGATGGCTGTAATCTGCTGCAAAATGACGAAAAAGCTCTGCGCTTCGGCGGCGATGTCTTCGCTGGTCCAATTGGTGATGAAATTCATGCAGCCCAGAAAGCCCAGCGCGAAGGTGATGGAATGCAGCGTTTGAAGGGCGAACAAGAGTGGCACGCTTGGCGAAAATGCCATTGCGACCCAGCGCAGCACGGAAACAATGCACGAGGCTAGTATGAGCTTTCGCGCCGAATATTTGCCTTGAAAGCGCTTGAAGGCAAACAGCATGACGGCTTCTGACAATGCGCCGACGGCAATCAAAACGCCGATGATATTGGTGGGAATACCCTCTTTTTGCCAAAGCAGGCTTTGGAAGCCATTGAGCACCAAATGCGTGGCGAAGACCATCGACCAGCCGAACAGCGGCAGCAGGAACCACGGCTTCATAACATGCAGCAGGCGCGTTGCGCCTTCTGATTGGGTTTGCTCATCCTTGGCGGCGCGTAGTTTTGGCAAAGCTAGTGAAGCAAGGCCGCGCAGGACGGCGAGGCCGACGAACAGGGGCAGGAAAAAATCTTTGCCAAACCAAGTAACGAGATAGCCGGTGGCAAACAGCGCCAGCATGAAACCAATTGTGCCCCACGCGCGCACCGCGCCAAAATCTGAGCCACGGCGGCGCGTCATGCGCATGGCGGCGGCGTCTGCCACGGGCACTATGGACGCCTGCGCGATGGTCGCCAGTGACCAAAACAGCAAGATGCCCCAAAAATCCGTGACGTAAAACAGGCCGAACGGGAGAATCGCCGAGAGCAACGCGCCCAGAGTGATGACCTGTTTCCAGTCGCTCGCCTTATCCGCCAAGCGGCCAACGAACAGGTTGATGCACAAAAGAACAGCGATAGGCACGGAATTAAGAAGGCCGATCTGGTCGGTGTTGAGGCCTTTAGAAGTGAACCAAATGCCAGCAAAGACAGTCGCCGCCCCGCCCGACATGAACTGCGTGATGAAATAGCCGGACAGGCGATGCTCGGGGGTTAGCTTGGGTTGAGATGGAGACAATTGATTTTCCAACCTCATACCTCGAGGAATATATAAAACGCGTAAAATTGGAAATACAGAAATATGACATAAACTAATTCAAACCAAAAGTAGTAGTGGCCTTTCGAACTGACACTAAAATATAAAAATATCGTCCCACATATTAGACAAAAACAATAGATAATCGCTCCAAATATCATATAATCTGGCGTGAAAGTCGGTGAATTGTAATCTAACAACAAAAAATAGCAATAATTTGCGAAAATCACTAATATACTTCCCCAGAAAATAAAGCGAGATGTTGCAATAGTTCGCGCTCGAGGAAACATGGTGCGGATGAGTGAGGTAAATCCAAATATTATCAATACAAAAATAAACAACTCATCTTGAAATGATAGCGTAGCGCCTTCGTTTTGCATCACACCAATTCCACATCCACCACACCGTTCACAGCCTTGATGGCGGCAGCTATCTGCGTGGTGATTTTGTAGCGGTCTTTTAGTTCGATTTCGATTTCGCGTTTGCCGTCATCCTGTATCAGAATGAATGACACCTGCCCCTCGCCGCGCTGGCCTAAATACTGCGGCAGGGCGTCGATTGGGGCGGCATCGCGAAGGAAAACGCGCAAGGATTTTTGCACCCGCGCGGCTTCCTCTTCCAAGGCGATGACGGTTTGGATGCGCAAGCTGATGCCTTCCGGCCGGTCTTCCGCGCCGACGGTGATGACGACTGAGCGGCCCGCTTCCAAGACATCGCGATATTCATTGAGGGCTTCCGCAAACAGCACGCCTTCAAACTGGCCGGTGCTGTCTGAAAAGCTGATGATGCCCATTTTGTTGCCGGTTTTGGTACGGCGTTCCTGCTTGGAAATGACGGTGCCTGCCAGTCGGCCGGCAACAGCGCCGCGCTTCACGCCGGCGGAAAATTCGGCAAATGTTTGCACGCGTAGCTTGGCCAGCAGCGCGTTATATTCATCCAGCGGGTGGGCCGAGAGATAGAAGCCTGCCGCCTGAAACTCGCGAAGCAAGCGCTCGGAAATCGCCCATGGCGTGGTGGCGGGCAGCATGAGCTTTTCCGGCTCTGCGCCACCACCAAGGCCGAAAATATCCGCCTGCCCCGATGTGGCCTGATCTTGCGTGCGGGCGGAAAGGCCGATCATGCGGTCCATACCCGCGCTGAGGCGCGCACGGTCATGGCCGAAGGCATCCAGCGCGCCGCAGTTAATCAGGCTTTCCAAAACGCGGCGGTTAACCAGCTTAATATCAATGCGGGTGAGGAAATCTTCCAGTGATTTGAATGGCTTATCGCCGCGCATTTCCACGATGTGATCGACCGCAGCCTCGCCGATGCCTTTGATGGCGGCCAGCGAATAGAAAATCTTATTCTCGCCCACTTCGAAAATCCGGTGCGACGTGTTGACGGACGGCTGCGCCACCTCAATGCCGAGCCGCAGCGCATCGCGGCGGAAATCGGTCAGCTTTTCGGTGTTGGCCATATCATAGGTCATGGACGCGGCCAAAAACTCGACCGGATAATGCGCCTTCATATAAGCCGTCTGGTAGGAAACGATGGCGTAAGCGGCGGCGTGGGATTTGTTGAAACCATAGTCGGCGAACTTGGCGAGCAGGTCAAAAATCATGTTGGCTTGCGGTTTTGGCACGCTGCGCTCAACCGCGCCGCCGACAAAACGCTCGCGCTGCTGGTCCATTTCGGCGCGAATTTTCTTACCCATGGCACGGCGCAGCA
>JAYTVD010000217.1:0-10309 GCA_043744175.1 Phyllobacteriaceae bacterium | reverse complement strand
GGGCAAACCGAAATCCTTGGAGCTGGCCGACAATATGTCCTTCCACGAGGACATCACCATTGACCGTTATTTCCGCTTCGAGCATCGCATTCTCTCTTAACCGCTTCATGAGCACGCTTGTCCTGCGGTCTACAAAGCGTTTCGTCAACCTCTCATGCAGCGCATCGGAGAGGCGGTTTTCAATTTCACGGGTATTTTCCTGCCAATATAGAGGATTAGCAAGCCACCCTGGCCGGTGCGACACATAAGTCCAAGTACGAATTTGTGCAATACGTTGCGATAAAGCATCTATATCGCCTTCGGAATTATCTGCACGTTGCACCTGCTGTGCCATATAATTTTCATCAACATGGCCGCGCTTGGCTAAATCCAAGAAAATCGCGCCGACAATTTCGGCATGTTGGGCAGGCGCAATCTTGCGATAGTCCGGCAAGGCGCAGGCATCCCACAGCGTTTCCACGCGGTGCGATTTATCGGCAATGCGCAAAATATCTTCGTCTTTGATGAGGAAATTCAGAGCCTCGGCATCTGATGACGGCAGGGCACGGGTTAGCCCTTCCTTCGGGGCCAGCGTATCCAATGTTCTCAAGAGAGCTTCCACGGACGAGAAATCAAACTGCGCTGTGCGCCATTGCAGCACGCGCACGGGGTCAAAGTCATGGCTCTCGATGCGCTCGATCTGCTCCTCGTTAAAGGGCGTGGCGCGGCCTGTGGTGCCAAATGTACCGTCGCGCACATGGCGTCCAGCGCGGCCCGCGATTTGGCCAAGTTCAGCGGGGCTTAAATCGCGATTATACCAGCCATCGAATTTGCGGGTTTGGGCAAAGGCGACATGGTCCAAATCAAGGTTCAGTCCCATGCCAATCGCATCTGTGGCGACAAGAAAATCGACATCGCCAGATTGATAAAGTTCCACCTGCGCATTGCGGGTTCGTGGCGAAAGCGCGCCTGTCACAACAGCCGCGCCGCCGCGCTGGCGGCGGATGAGCTCGGCAATGGCGTAAACCTCGTCGGTCGAAAAAGCGACGATGGCCGAGCGCGGCGGCAGGCGGGTGATTTTCTTACTTCCCACATGCACAATCTGGCTAAGGCGCGGGCGGGTGATGACATTGAGGCCGGGCAGCAGACGTTGCAAAATGGGCTGCATGGTTTCTGCGCCGAGCAGCAACGTTTCATCGCGGCCTCGAAGGTGCAAGATCCGGTCTGTAAAAATATGTCCGCGCTCCAGATCGCCCGCCAGCTGCACTTCGTCAATTGCTGCGAAGGCCAGCTTGGTCTCGCGCGGCATGGCCTCCACCGTGCAGACGAAATAACGCGCGTTCAGCGGCGTGATTTTTTCCTCGCCTGTGATGAGCGCCACATTGGCCTCACCCACTTTTTCGCAGACACGGGTATAGACCTCACGCGCGAGTAGCCGCAACGGCAGGCCAATGATACCCGACGGATGGCCGACCATACGCTCAATAGCATAGTGTGTCTTGCCGGTGTTGGTTGGCCCCAGCACGGCAGTCACACCGCGACCGGAAAGGCTTAACGGCTCAGGTTTGAAAGGTTTGGGAGGCATGTGTGATTGTTATCGCGAGCGGACATCATATGGGGTTAACATTCAAATATGTCGATTGCAAAGCGTTGGCTAGATCAGTGCCTTCATCTCATCCGATAACTCCGGCGACATCAAATCCAATCCCGTCGCCTTCATCACTTCGCTTGGCGTCACCAACCCCGTCTTGCTGCGGATCATGGTTTTGAATATTGCGCGGGCGGCTAGTTTGTCGCCTAGTAGGAATTGTTGTTCCAAAAACAGCCAGCGATCATCCCAGCCGACGATGCGGCTGGTCATTTCATAGCGGGCGAAGACTGTGAGCATCCGGCGGTAGTCAATCTTGACGCTGCCGACGACGGGGAACCATTTATTTTTGCGCGCCACGCTCCAAAATCCGGTGCGCACCATCAGGTCTATGCGGCCCAAATCCATGATAGACAGGAAGCGGCCATTGTTCATGTGCATTTGCACGTCCAAATCATTGGGCAAAACGCGCATGAGTTTCCGCGATACATCCAGCGGGTTCAGCCGCGCAGCGCGATAAGCCAAAATGATGGTGAGAAACATACGGAAAATGAGATTCATGAAATAGCCCTAGGTTTATGCCCCATTTAGAGGGCCAAACAGTCTAATTCCAGCCCCTAATTAACCAATGGAACGGGCGTGGAACGAATCAGCGACGAATCACTTCCGAATCATGTTTCCTGATTCGTTCACCACTAGATGTAGTGTAGCGGGGAGCGGTGTTTGCCAGATGAAGTTTGCAGTATTTGCTAACGTATAGGTTCGCGCACAATTTTTTGCGCGGCTGTTAACGAATGCAAATTCGTATGTCTTAATTCACGTTAACATATTGAAAAAATTAATAAATTAGAAATTTGTATTATGGAAGCGTAAACCATATTTGTGGCGGGGTGCGCGGTTTCGTTAAGGAAGAGATCAAAGCTGGAACGAATCAGCGACGAATCAGATTTAACGCTGTGTTGGCGATTCGTTCCTACTAGATGTAGTGTCTGAAAATGGTCTGGCGCACGATTTTTGGCGGCCACGCCTACCGAATTAGCCTAGATAAGTTAACGGAAGTGAAATCGGGAGCAGTGCTGTGCTGAAATGGAACAGTTCACTAGCTGGTGGTTTGGCAGCGCTGCCAAATATCGGCGTGTTCGGGCATGGAGGCAGGATCGCGCACGCGGCGCATCTCATCTTCGGATCGCAAGATGAAAAAAATCTCGGTACCAAACTCGCTATCGCCCTTCGGCGCGAAATAGCTGAAGGCGTGGCGGGAATATTTGCCCTGCAGGATTTCGCTGGGTTTCAGTTCGATGGTTGGCCCGTCAATACGCAGGTGGCTGCCATCCTTGTTGCACCAATCGCCGTCAATGGAATCGGCAAAAGCCGCACTGGGGAACAGCGCGGCTAACGTGGCGATGAAAAGAAAGCTTCGCATGTTATGCCTTCGCCTTCGTTGTTAATATGACTTAGCTGAAATACTGCCCGCCGTTGGCTGAAATTGTGGAGCCGGTAATAAACCCTGCATCATCTGACGCGAGGAACAAGACGCAGCGCGCAATTTCTTCCGGTGTCCCGAGGCGGCCAACAGGGATTTGCGGGATGATGCGCTCGTTCAGCACTTTTTCGTCGATGGCTTTCACCATGTCGGTGCCGATATAGCCCGGGCAAATGACATTGACGGTAATGCCTGCCTTTGCGCCTTCCTGTGCCAACGCTTTGGTAAAACCAATGTCGCCCGCCTTGGAGGCGGAATAGTTTACCTGACCCATTTGGCCCTTTTGGCCGTTTATGGAGGAGATGGAAATGACGCGGCCAAACTTGCGGTCGCGCATCCCACCCCAGACAGGATGGGTCATGTTATATAGACCGGACAAGTTTGTGCTGATGACAGCATTCCACATATCAGGTGTCATTTTGTGGAACATCGCATCCTTGGTGATGCCAGCATTATTGACCAGAACATCGACAGGGCCGAGATCAGCTTCGACCTTGGCAATGCCTGCGGCGCAGGCGGCGTAATCGGACACGTCCCATTTGTACGAGGGAATGCCGGTTTCAGCTGTGAATTTCGCCGCAGCTTCCTCATTGCCCGCGTAACTCGCAGCCACTTTATATCCTGCCGCTTTCAGCGCGATACAAATTGCCTCGCCGATGCCGCGGGTTCCCCCGCTAACCAGTGCCACTCGTGCCATAATGTCCTCCCAGACTTTTTATGCTAATTGATTACATAACCTCAACGCAGAGCGCGACGCCCATACCGCCGCCGATGCAGAGTGTGGCGAGGCCCTTACCGCCGCCGCGACGCTTTAGTTCAAACAGCAATGTGTTCAAGATGCGCGCGCCGGATGCGCCGACCGGATGGCCGATGGCGATGGCGCCGCCGTTTACGTTCACAATGGATGGATCCCAGCCCATATCCTTGTTGACGGCACAGGCTTGTGCGGCGAAGGCCTCGTTGGCTTCCACCAGATTAAGATCGCCGACGGACCAGCCAGCACGTTCGAGCGCCTTGCGCGATGCTGGAATTGGACCAGTGCCCATGATGGCCGGATCAACGCCCGCTGTTGCCCATGATACGATGCGGGCGAGCGGTGTGATGCCACGGCGGGAGGCTTCCTGCTCGCTCATTAGAACGGTTGCCGCCGCGCCATCGTTGATGCCGGAAGCGTTGGCGGCGGTAACTGTGCCTTCTTTGTCGAAAGCAGGGCGTAGTTTGCCAATGCCTTCGAGTGTCACGCCGTGCTTGATATATTCATCGTCAGAAACGATCACATCGCCCTTGCGGGTTTTCAGCGTCACGGTAACGATTTCGTCTTTGAATTTACCGGCCTTTTGCGCGGCTTCCGCTTTGTTTTGCGAGGCGACGGCGAAGTTATCCTGCTCATCGCGGGTTAACTGCCATTGCTTGGCGACGTTTTCTGCTGTTGTGCCCATGTGATATCCGAAGAAGGCGTCCGTCAGGCCATCTTTAATCATGGTATCGACGAGTTCGAGATTGCCCATTTTAGTGCCGGCGCGAAGATAGGCACAATGCGGTGCCATCGACATGCTCTCTTGACCGCCTGCCACGATGATCTTGGCATCGCCACACGCAATTTGCTGCATGCCCAGCGCAACGGCGCGAAGGCCGGAGCCACAAAGCTGGTTAAGGCCCCAAGCTGTGGCTTCCTTTGGAATACCTGCATTCATCGCTGCCTGGCGGGCCGGGTTCTGACCTTGGCCTGCGGTGAGGATTTGGCCCAAGATCACTTCGTCGACTTCCGCGCCCGCAACACCGGCGCGCAGCAATGCTTCCTTGATAGCTATCGAGCCAAGGTCATGGGCGGATGTATTGGCAAAGGCACCATTGAATGACCCGACGGGGGTACGAGCGGCGCTGGCGATAACGATGGATTGGGTCATGGGTAGTTCCTCCAAACTTGAAAATCAAACTGCAATTGCAGTATTTGCACCCATCGTTTCACTGAATAAGCAGCGCTGTCAAACGAGAAAAAGGGCTTATGACTTCCGTCTCATATAAAATTGCAGAGTTTTTTGCACTGCGCTTTCGCGCCGCACAATTTTGCTTGCAAAACTTTTGGTTTTTGCGACTATTGTGCAAGTGCGAGAAGGACATGGCGAAAAGTCAGTCACTCCTTACGCAATGCGGTGGATGAGCTCTGCCGGTCTGGCAGAGATCATTGGGAGGTGAAGCATGCCTGCAAAAAAGACAGATATAGTTATCAAGAAATACGCCAATCGGCGGCTGTATAATACCTCTACCAGCACCTATGTGACGCTGGAGGATTTGGCCGATATGGTGAAAAAAGGTGAAGATTTTAGCGTTCAAGACGCAAAAACCGGCGAAGATATCACGCATCCGGTGCTAACGCAGATCATTTTCGAGTTGGAAAACAAAGATGGGCAGAATATGCTGCCAATCCCGTTCTTACGCCAGCTAATCGCTTTTTACGGCGACCAAATGCAGATGGTGGTGCCTAGTTTTCTGGAGCAATCGCTTAAATCATTTGCTGGTGAGCAAGAGCGTATGCGCGAACAACTGACGGCGGCATTTGGCAAAAGTCCAATCGGGATGATGGGATTAGAGCCGATGAAGGCAATGGAAGAAACAGTGCGCCGCAACACGGAACTGTTTCAAAATGCCATGACCATGTTCATTCCGTTTGGTGGCGCGGCTGCTGCCCCGACTGAGCCCGCGCCAGAATCTGCTAAACCTGCGGCGGCGCGCGATGATCTTTCGGATATGAAGGAACAAATTGCTGCCATGCAGCGCAAATTGGAATCGATGGGCAAAAGCTAAGGCGTCCTAGCTTAGAGCAAAATGAATTTTGATAGAGTCAAAATTCAAGCTCTAAGTCTTTGTTTTGTCGCAATGTCGTTAACCGCTTGATGTTCCATCAAGTTGGGAAGTGCGTTAGTTATAGTTCACATCTCGGCCTGCTGAGCGGATGGACACGGAAAAGCCCGCCAATACATCAACCAGCGCCATGACCATAACGATGAAGAACACGCCTGTTGCTGCGGTTTTGACCAGCAAAAACTCGACTAAAAATAGGATGAACACGCCTGTTGAAAGCAAATGATCCAATACTGACGCATTGGAAGTGCGGGTTGACTTCATAATCTCGAAAAATAGCATGATGAGCGAGACGAGAATTATAAGATCGCCCATGGTGAGCGAAAAATGCCCTCCGGACATCATTTGCATTGAAAACATCGTTGCCAACAACGGGTCCGCGCCGACGGCACCACCGCCAAATGTTACCAGATTGTAGAGTATGAACGAGACGATCATCAGGGGGATGGCGGTGAACATGGGCTTTTCTCCGTTAGGTCACCCGTTGAATCGAAGATACTATGCTTCGTCAAGCTACAAACACAGAAAGGCCGGTGCGAACACCGGCCAATCATAATTTACGAAACTAAAGCTAATTAGTTTGACTGGGCGTCCAAAACCTGACGACCCCGGTACATGCCGGTCTTCAGATCGATATGGTGCGGACGGCGCAATTCGCCTGAAGTCTTATCCGTAACATAGGTTGGGACTTTCAACGCATCAGCCGAACGGCGCATGCCGCGCTTGGATGGCGAAGTTTTTCTTTTTGGCACGGCCATGTGAGGCTTCCTTTTCAAACACACAGACCAAAGCACCGGAATTTCCGGCCCTTTGGCACAAAATTTCAAATTCTGGGCTGCCTATACACGGGCAATTTGGTTTTGACTAGCGTGAGTCTTCAAAAAAACACGTCGCGTTATGGCGCAACACAGCCGACGTAACCGCCGGAGAATGAGGCGCGGCGTTCCACCACTCTGGCAAGCCGTATCAGGCCCTTTGACGGCTTGCCTGGATGACGCAAAATCGGGTTTGGCAATGCCACTGCCAAGAGGGCAGCTTGACGGGCCGTCAGCTTTTTGGCCGAAGTCTTGAAATGATAGCGCGATGCGGCCTCAATGCCATAAATTCCTGGCCCCCACTCGGCAATATTGAGATAAAGCTCCATCAAACGGTATTTTGACCAGACTAAATCTGCCGCCAAAGCGTAGGGCAACTCCATGCCTTTGCGCACAAACGAGTGGCTGTTCCATAAAAATAGGTTCTTCACGGTTTGCATCGGAATGGTGGAAGCGCCGCGCGAGCCCTCACCATCCATTGCGTCGTTGATAACTGTATTCATCGCAGCCCAATCCACACCATTGTGCGCACAATATTGGCCATCTTCCGACATCATGACTGAGTGAACCAAAACAGGTGCTATATCCTCCAAATCCACCCATGTGCGGGTGTAGCCTTGGCCGGTCACTAAATCTTTCAGCATTAAAGTGGAAATCGGGTGGATGAAAGGAATGAGATAAAGCAGCATCAGTGCGACGGGGATGAGCGATACGATAAGGCCATATTTGATGGCTTTACGGGCAAGATCATAAAGGCGTGCGCGACCGACACCTCTCACGACCATAGGCTCGTGCACGGAAACCCAATTGAGTTCCTCGCTCTGATCCCGTGTTTGACCCTCAATATGGTCATCGTCTTGGCCCTCAACCGCCATTAACCAGCCCGTCCACATGCCGCCCTCAATCTGACTTAACTGGCAAATGCACGGGGCGCAATCCACATCGCTCAGCAGACCGCTTGACGCGGTTTTGATTTCGGGCGATTGCCAGATTATGGAGCCATTGAACGAACCAATTGATTTTGAAACCCGCCTGCGTGACCATGCGCAGAGTGTCGAAGCTATTTTGAATCACCTGCTTTCTGCGCAAATTTTGGATGGCGAAATCATCCGGCCCAAACGCTTGCTGGATGCAATCCGCCATGGCGTTTTGAATGGCGGCAAGCGGCTGCGCCCGTTTCTGGTGCTGGAAAGCGCGGCTCTATTTGAGGCTGATGACTATGCGGCGCTGCGCGTGGCGGCGGCGCTGGAATGTGTGCATTGCTATTCGCTGATTCATGATGATTTGCCAGCGATGGACGATGATGATTTGCGCCGTGGCCAACCAACGGTACACCGCGCATTCGATGAAGCCCATGCCATATTGGCAGGCGACAGCCTGCTGACGCTGGCGTTCGATATTATTGCTGATCCTGAAACCGAGCTTGGCGCCAAGGTGCGCATTGAGTTGGTGCGCATGTTGGCGCGGGCCTCTGGCTTGGGCGGCATGGCTGGCGGGCAGGCACTGGATTTAGCTGCCGAAACCGTGAAGCCGGATGAGGCTGGCATCATTCGCCTGCAAGCCATGAAAACCGGCGCATTGCTGCGTTTTGCCTGCGAGGCGGGCGCGGTTGTTGGCCACGCGACGACCCATGAGCGCCAAGCGCTGGCCGAATTTGGCTCGGCGATTGGTCTGGCATTCCAAATCGCCGATGATTTGCTGGACTTGACAGCAGATGCCAAGCGCATGGGCAAAGCCACTGGTAAAGACGCCGCACGAGGCAAGGCAACACTGGTTTCGCTGCACGGCGAGCCATGGGCGCGTCAGCAGTTGGACGGGTTGATTGCACAAGCCGGGGAATTGCTGGAGCCGTTTGGCGACAAGGCGGCGGTGCTGATTGAGGCTGCGAAGTTTGTGGCCAATAGGTCGAGTTGACCTGATATTTTCTGTGAAAATAACGTCAAGTGTCAATATACACTTGACGAATATTATATTGTAGATCATAGTTCGCGCATGGAAATAGAAAGCGTTCGAAACAAGGCATTACGCGCTTTTCTTGAGACAGGAAAGCCCAAAGGCATTGATGCGAAAACTGCTGGACGGATTCGCAATATGATTGCCCTTCTGATGGCGGCCAAGGATGTGGAAGAGTTAAAAGCCCCGCCTAATTTCGGTTTCCATTGGCTCGTTGGTGATCGCGCTGGAACTGCGGCGATGGTGCTGACGAAGAACTGGCGTTTGACGTTCAAGGTCAGTGATGATGGCACTATCACCGATCTTGATTTGGAGGATTATCATTAATGGCTATCAAGATCTCTGCCTTCTTTGCGGTTCATCCTGGTGTTTGGCTTCGCGAGGAAATGGTTGAGCCAAACGGCCTGAGCGTCACTGACCTTGCCAAGCACTTCAATGTGTCACGCCAAGCGATGAGTATGTTGCTCAATGGCCGTGCCGGACTGACTGCGGAAATGGCAATCCGGTTTGAGAAAGCATTTGGATTACAGGCGGATTCGCTATGTCGGATGCAGAGTGCTCACGATTTGGCTAAGGCGCGGGCACATCAGGATGAGATAAAGGTTGGGCCTATTGGCTTGGCGGCGTGAGTGGAGGATGCTCATTGTGCCGCCAAGTTTGTAGAAATATGGGCAGGTTATGCTGATAGATGTTCCGGCAAGAAAACTCCTTTACACCTCACGCTTTCAGGCTCGTTGAACTTATGGGTTCATAGAGATGGGTAAAAAATTCATCTGCGATTTCATGAGCCAGCTCAGGAAGTATGTTCTTCACCGAACCAACAAAACAGGTCCCAAAATACTCGGATTTTCCTGGCGCTTGGCGAGCAATACGTTGGTATTGCTGAAACATGAGCCTGCCCAAAGTCGTGCCACCCTCATCCTTTAGGTGGCCTTCACTGCTTTTATTTATTGAGATGCAATCCCACGATAGCGTGGCAAATTTCTTCTTTTTCTCGATGCGTAGATTAGGAAGGTTTCTAAACTTGCACTCGCTATACCATCGCTCATTCGCGCCCCTGTTGCCGCTTGGAAACTCGACCCAAATTTTCTGCGGTAGTCCTACTGATCGCACTATCGAAATAATTGAGAATTCAGATAAATTCGCATAACAAAATTTATTAAGTCGCGTGGCGATTTTACTATCATTAATGTCACTTAAATACGGTGGAAATTTTGCTTGATCTTTGATACGCGACAGCATCGCCGCATTTGAATTAAATCCAATCCCCGACGCAATCGCTTCCGTAAGATGCGAAGACTTAACATCGGGGAGCAATTCGCTCAGCTTTATTTTGATATATTTTATATTATCGCGAGTTAGCAAAAATTTTGCCATAAGACCCATCCTTGTCAGGGGATCATCAGCCGCCGATTACATGATGACCCAAGGAAACGAGCCAAAATACGAAACTATTTATCCACTTTGACTCGGCGAAAAGTCCGGCAGGAATCACACAATAATTATTTAGCAAATCTAAGCTTTGTCCACAATCAGGTAATCGAGATGATCTCTGTCAGGCTCGGCCTTTACGCTAAAATCTATCCCACCCGCCCAAACCGCTTCTCAATATACTCCGCCACCATCACC
>JAYTVD010000216.1:0-3069 GCA_043744175.1 Phyllobacteriaceae bacterium | reverse complement strand
CTGCAGCGCGAAGTTTTACCCGTAAGCAATTCAATTAATTGAATCTATTAAGCGACAAGAGCCTGTCTCAAAACTCGCTTAGGTGAGTCAAATAGCGTGATTTTCAAGAACCGTAGCGGAGCGTACTTGCGTACGTGAGCACCGGAAGCACAGGAGAGTTGCGCTAGTTGGCCGTGCCGGCTCGTTTTCAATCAGCTCTTCGGTGGTGGTGGAACGTCGGACTTGTCCTTACAGCTCTTCAGCCACACATCATAAACCGGATGCTCGACAGCGTTGAGCCCGGGGCTATCAGCAAACATCCAGCCGGTAAAAATGCGGCGAATTTTGCGATCCAACGTGATTTCGTCAACCTCAATAAAGCTTGTGGTTTTTGGCGTTTCACTGGCAGCACGCGAATAGCAAACGCGCGGTGTCACTTGCAGCGCGCCGAATTGTACAGTCTCTCCGATATAGACGTCAAACGTGATAATGCGGCCGGTAATTTTATCGAGACCCGAAAACTCAGCCACCGGATTTTTCTTGTCCTTTGGACCATCCACTACCGCAGGGGCCTTAGCTCCAGCGGGGGCGTCGGTTTCACCGGTGTCTTGTTCAGTATCTTGTAGTGTGTTTTCGTCCTGCGCAATGGCCATTTCCACAGGCAAAGAAGCCGCAAGGGCAATGAGGAACAGAGCTGCTGACTTCCGAAAATTCATTTCAAAGCTACCATGCACAAATCAATTGCCAACACAGTATCTGCACGGGCTCAACAGTCGGTTAACCGTAAATTGTGGCAAAGCCAAGCGCGACAATAGAAAAACGCGATAGGCACACAGAAATGGTAGTCTTAGCGGCCCGGCGTCCACGCATCGTAGTCGCCGGTTACTTTCGGACGCTGGCCCGAATGTGCCATCGAACCTTCCGGACGATATGCGTTAGCAGAACCAGTTTGATTGGAAAGATGCGGCTTCTGCCAATCTTTCGCAACATAATTCTGATCGGACGGCGCCACATCGGTGCGGTGATGCATCCAGCCATGCCAGCCAGCGGGAATGGCCGTAGCTTCGGAGTATCCGTTAAAAATCACCCAGCGACGCGTGCGCCCCTCCGAGTCCTTGCCGCCAGTGTAATAAGTATTGCCAACTTCATCTTGGCCAACACGAGTGCCATAGCGCCACGTATGGAAACGAGTTCCCAGCGTTTGACCATTCCACCATGTGAAAAACTGTAAGAAGAATTGTTTCATCGCAAATACCCACAAATTTACACCGCTTATGCCGCGATCCGGGCTCTAAGTCTAGCGGCCAGACAGTTCAAAATAGGCGTTTGAACGTGCGAATCCGAAAATCCAATAGGAAAAATTAACGCAACCTGAAGCGCCCGTTCATGCCCAGTAACTTTACCTTGGGTTAGTTCTTGTCAAACGTGTAATTTAAGTGGAAACTCACACGTAAAAGAGACCCCAAATGCTGCCCTCAAAATCTCAGCAGAGCATCACCGAGTTGGTAGGCTCCCTATATGATTGCATTCCCGACGACACCCGCTGGGCCGGTGTCTTGGATGACGTGAGGGTTCTGTGCGACGGCTACTTAGCCACACTTGCGGTGGTTGACACCCATTCAAACACCCCGCGGTTTTCAGTCGCCTGCGGTAATAAGCAGGCGCTCGAGCCGCTACTCACCCACTATGCGCAGGGCATGCCATTTTATGCCGCGGTTCCAAAAATGGAACTGGACGTCCCCCTAACCATTGATTCGATTTACGAGTTGCAAGGCCCGGACACGCGCGACACATGGCTGAACAGCAAAATGGCGACCGAGTGGGCAATCCCCAATAATATTGACGATTGTTTCTGGGTTCCGGTGATGAAGCAACCTGATCGCGTTGGCAATCTCATCGTCATCACCCACCGCGACCGGCCACAAATTACAAAGCCAGAAATTGCGATGGTGGCGAGCCTTGCCCCGCATATTCGCCGCGCTGTCAGTATCGGTGATTTGTTCGAAATGGAGCGTCGCAAGGGCGAGATATTCCGTGATGTGGTGGATGCCCTTTCCCACCCAGTGCTCATAGTATCGGCCGATATGCACATAATTTTTGCCAATCTGGCAGCCGAAAATCTGCTCAACGAAAAGATGATCGCCACGTCCATACGTGGAGAGTTGTCGCTCACCTATGGCCACGCGCATCGATCTATTAGCCAGGCGGTAGCAAGAGGGACAAAAGATGAGTTTGCACTCGGCGCCATGGGCATCAATGTCCCGATGGCCAATGCGCCCACGCCCAGCGTTGCCCACGTCTTACCGCTTGCCCAACGAGATCCAAGTCAGCGCGTTTCGCAGCGCGCGGCAGCCGCAATATTTATCGCCTCGGCAGGCAACACGCCGAGCCCCGCCATGGATGCAATTGCTGCCTTGTTCGGCCTCACAGCCGCCGAAAAACGGGTGGCCTGCCAAATTTCACTGGGTAAATCCCGCCAAGAAATAGCGCTGGCGAGCGGACTTTCGGACGGTACGATCAAAACTCAATTGAGCGCCATTTTTGATAAGACCAACACCGAAGATCAACGTGATTTGGCCCTGCTAATTCGTGATCTGACCCCGCAAACCAGTGCTTGACAAATCGGCCGCTGTGTAACGCCCAATCAGTTTGGATGTCGATTAAAATGCACAAGACGGGTTTCAAACCCGCCTTGTAATTTTTGAACTATTAGTTGTCGTTGTTGATGACCTTAATAATTTGACCATCATCCTTGACGCTTACCAACACACGGTGGCCATGCTTCTTGGCAGTGTATTTGAACACAGGCGCATCGCAATCAATTGCCTCCACATGGCGGAACCCGCTGTGCTTAACGATCCTGCGG
The DNA here is from genome assembly GCA_043744175.1 of Phyllobacteriaceae bacterium. Taxonomy (GTDB): domain Bacteria; phylum Pseudomonadota; class Alphaproteobacteria; order Rhizobiales; family Rhizobiaceae; genus JANMEX01. Next base: position 224 of record JAYTVD010000216.1, on the reverse strand, counting down.
CCCTCCTCGCATGTGATCTGTTCGTCAGATTGCGGCGGCGGCGTCGGTTCGGGCTGAGTTACAATCGGAGGATCAGTCGATATCGGCGGCAGCGGGCGCTTCGGCGGCTGTGGTTGCGGCGGCACCACCGGATCGGGCTCCGGTCCAACACAGTTTCCCCCTTGCGACGCCGGACAGCGATGATCACGAATAGGATTTGCATCAGGCATTTTCGCACACAGCGG
>JAYTVD010000215.1:0-3096 GCA_043744175.1 Phyllobacteriaceae bacterium | reverse complement strand
CCAAGCGACTACGCGCGCGACTTTGTGCCGCCACTGTTGCTTGCGGCGCGTCCAATAGTGCGCACGCCGAAGCAGCCGGTATGTCCATTATGGGCAAGGCCGTCGGCTCGCTTGAAGTCATCCAATTTTCAATGTTTTTAGGTGCCATGGGCGCCGCTATTCTTTCTGCCGTCTGGCTCATCCGCGAACGCGGGCGCATGAGCGCGGAAAACAAGGGGCTTAGCGCTCGCATTGCCGATTTGACCGCATCGGTGGAACGCGCGGATGCACTTCTCAATAGCCGCGATGCGCGAATTGTGGTTTGGGATTCCAAATCTGAAAAACCTGAAATTATTGGTAATATGCCAGTGAACAGCGGTGTGCCGCAGGATCGTGGACATTTTCTTGCCTTCGGCCGCTGGCTAACGCCCAATACCGCAAGCCGTTTGGACCGTTCGATTTCGACATTGCGCGAGCGCGGTGCGGCGTTTGAACTGGTTTGCGAGACCATCACCGGCCAGCAGCTTGAGGTGCAGGGGCGACGCACCGGAACGGCATCATTTGTTCGCTTTATGGGACTGACGGAGCTGCAATCGGAAAACGCCCGACTTAAGCGTGATACCCAAGAGCTGACCGATGCGAATGGATTATTTGGTGCACTGCTCGAAAGCCTGCCCTTCCCAGTTTGGCGGCGGGAAACATCAGGTAGCGTGCAATGGGCTAACCGCGCGTTCCAAAACCTTGTCGCTAAAGACAGCAAAGCCTTAGCGTTCCGCGCGACAGGCGAGCCATTGCCGGAATTGTTTGGAACGCAAGCGCGTGAACTTATTGAGCGCAAGCGGCTTGGGGACGGCAAATTCACTGACCAAGTTGCGACTGTTGTGGATGGCGAGCGCAAAGTCTTTGAAGTGATGGATGTTGCAACCACGATGGGCTCAGTCGGGTTTGCACGCGATATCAGCGATATGGATGCGATGCGCGAAGAGTTTGAACGCACTCTTCGCAGCCAGGCTGATACGCTGAACCAGCTCACCACGGCTGTGGCAATTTTTGACAATTCGCAAAAGCTGCGCTCGTTTAACAGCGCGTTCCAAAAATTATGGGACTTAGACATACCCTTCCTCGAAGGCGTGCCCACGCACGGATTGCTGCTGGACCGGCTGCGCACCGACGGAAAGCTACCGGAACAACCGGATTGGAAGCGCTGGCGCGAGCAGGCGCTGGCGGCTTATCGCGCCCCTGAATCAATAGAGGATTGGTGGCATCTGCCGGATGGGCGCACATTGCGCGTTCTTGCAAACCCGCAGCCCAAGGGCGGCGCGATTTGGGTTTTCGAGAATATGACGGAGAAGTTTGATCTGGAGAGCCGTTATAATGCGCTAATGAAAATCCAGGGCGAAACGTTGGATAATCTGGCTGAAGGCGTTGCGGTGTTTGGATCCGATGGGAAGGTGCGTCTGTCTAATCCAGCATTTGCCGCGCTGTGGTCGCTTCCATCGGAATTGGCAAAAGAAGGCGTTCATATTTCTGCCATTCGCGCCTCCTGCAAAGACATGGCGCCAAATAGGGAATGGGATGTATTCGTCGGCAGTGCGACAGGATTTGATGATGCCCGCGACGGGCGATCCGGTCACATTGAATTAAATTCCGGTAGTGTGCTGGCGTTTACGCAGGTGCCATTGCCAAAGGGTCAGACCATGCTGACCTTTGTTGACGTTACAGACACTGTAAATGTTGAACGCGCCTTGAAGGACAAGAACGACGCACTGCAGCGGGCGGACACACTAAAGAATGACTTTATCCAGCATGTCTCGTACGAATTGCGCTCGCCGCTGACCAACATCATTGGCTTTACTGAGTTGCTGCAATTGCCATCAACGGGTGCGCTTACAGAGCGGCAAGGCGATTATTTGGACCATATAGCCACGTCCTCATCCGTATTGCTGACGACCGTCAATGACATTTTAGACCTTGCCACGGTAGACGCCGGCATTATGGAGCTGGATATTGGCGAGGTTGATCTGGGGTCATTGTTTGCCGACGTGGCGCAGATGACGAAGGATCGATTTGCCGAGGGCCTCATAAAGCTCAAAGTGACAACGAGCTTGGAAGCAAGCGCTTTCAAGGCCGATGTGCAACGTCTGCGCCAGATTATAGGCAATCTTCTTTCCAATGCCGCTAACCATGCACCGGAGGGCAGCACGGTTACACTTTCGTCCAAGCGTGACGGCAGTGATATTTTGATAACTGTACACGATGACGGTCCCGGCATACCAAAAGAAGTGCTTGCATCCGTATTCGAGCGCTTTGTTGCCCATGCCAATGGCGGCCGACGCGGCGGCACGGGGCTTGGTCTTTCCATCGTCAAAGGACTGGTGGAATTACACCGCGGCACGGTCGCCATCAACTCGAAGCCCGGCGAAGGCACAAGCGTTATCTGCCGTTTCCCGTCAGATCCGACGCAATATCAGGTCGCAGCTGAGTAGCACATGGCAGTCATCGCCTTTGATTTGCTCAACGAAGCGGCCACAAACAGATTTGGCAATGACCTTTCCCGTGCGTTGACAAAGGGTGATGTGCTCGCCCTTCACGGTGACCTTGGTGCAGGAAAAACTTCGCTGTCGCGCGCGATTATCCGCTCACTAGCCGGTGATGCCGATCTTGATGTGCCGAGCCCGACGTTTACGCTCGTGCAAAGCTACGACACTAAATTACCAGTGGCGCATTTTGATTTATACCGCTTGAACGACGCCTCCGAGCTAGATGAGTTGGGCCTAGATGAGGCATTGGAAACCGGCATTGCGCTGATCGAATGGCCGGAACGCGCTGGTGATGCTTTGCCCGCCGATACCACTCATATAGCGATTTCTCACAAAGGCGCTGGCCGCTATGTTGAGATTTCCGGACCGGATGAGGTGCTGGCACGGATTCAACGCTCGCTCAATATTCGCGCCTTTCTTATGAGATACGGTTATGGCGATGCACTACGCAAACCATTTGTCGGCGATGCCAGCCCGCGGGTTTATGAGACATTTTTGGATATTAACGGCACAGAATTGATCCTGATGGATCAGCGCCCTTCGCCCGCTGGACCTCCCGTTTGGAAGGGCTTGCCCT
>JAYTVD010000214.1:0-10557 GCA_043744175.1 Phyllobacteriaceae bacterium | reverse complement strand
CAAAGGCCAATAGTGCTGTGCATCTATTTCCCGGCAATGTTTACGGCTACGGCTCGCCCATGCCGATTGAACTTACCGAGACGACACCCATGCACCCCACCAACAGCAAGGGCCGCATCCGCGTCGAGATGAAACGCATATTTGCTGAGGAAGCGGCGCGAGAAGGCGGCGTGCAAACCATCGTGCTGCGCGCCGGTGATTTCTTCGGCGGCACAGGCAAAGGCAGTTGGTTTGATCTGTCGTCCATCACCAAAGTATCCAAAGGCATCTTTACCGCCAACGGGCCTGAAAATCTTATCCATGAATGGGCCTATCTGCCGGACTTCGCTCAGGCGTTTGTCAAACTGGCAAATGTGAGACAGCGCCTAAACCGGTATGAAAATCTCAACTTCCCAAACCACGCCATCACCGAATTGCAGCTAAAAGCAGCCGTGGAAGCCGCAACCGGCAAGACACTAAAGCTCGCACAATTACCGTGGTGGATCCTGCGTGGCCTTGGACTATTCCAACCAATGATGCGCGAGCTGGTGAAAATGTCCTACTTGCGCTTTGAGCCGCATCGTCTGGTATCAAGCCGTCTTGCCAGCCTGATTGGTGAGATCCCTTACACCTCATTGGATATGGCAGTGCGGCAGGCAATGATTGACCAAGGCATAGCCGTGCAGCCGCTATCAATAGCGGCCTAGTAATTTCCAAACAAAAAATTAAGGCGGCTATCTCGCAGTAGCCGCCCTTCAATTATTCCGCTGGGGCAAGGCCCGCATCCATCGCGGGCTTGCCTTTAGGTTTGCGGCGGAACAGCCGCTTGATGCTATTGAGCAAGCTATCACCCGGATGCTCGCGTGTGAACACCATCAAGGCGGATGGCGTAACAATTAGCGTCAAGATCGTTGAGAACGCCAAACCGAAAACGATGGCGCTGGAGAGTGCAATCCACCACTGCGTCGATGGCGCACCAATTGTGGTATCATGCGACATGATCTCAAGGTTCACGCCAAATGCAATCGGGAACACGCCAAGGATTGCGGTCGCCGCTGTCAGCACAACCGGACGGGCACGCTCGCGGCAGGTTTGCAAGATGGCATCCAACTTGTTTTTGCCCTCATGGCGCAGTGTGTCATAGGTGTCGATGAGAACGATATTATTGTTCACCACCACGCCAGCAAGCGCAATGACGCCAATGCCGGACATCACAATGCTGAACGGCTTGCCCGTAATCATCAGCCCCAAGAACACACCGATGGTGGACATCAGCACGGCAGACAGCACCAGCCACACGCTCGTGAACTTGTTGAACTGCGCCAGCAGCACCACAAATATCAAGAAAATAGCCGCGCCAAAAGCCTTGCCCAAGAAAGCGCTGGCCTCTTCGCTATCCTTGTCAGAGCCGACCATCTGATAACTGATGCCGCCAAAGTCTTGCTTAGCCATAACCGCAGCCACACGCGCTTGAACCACAGATGGCTGAACACCTTCTTTGACATTGGCCTGCACAGTAATCGTGCGCTCGCCGTCGATACGGTTCAGTGTGCCAACTGAGTGTGCCGGTTCGCGTGTAACGAAGTTGGAAATCGGCACCGAGCCTTGCGCCGTTTCAACACGCAATTGGTCGAGTGTGCCCAGCGTGCGCCGGTCTTCCGGCAGACGAAGGCGAATATCCACACTGTCATCAGACCCTGCAGGGCGATATTCAGATAGCTTCAAACCGGAGGTTACAAGCTGCACCACCGTGCCGACTGAGCCCGGCCCGATGCCATATTTTGCCGCCTCCGTGCGGTTGACCTTCAATTCCCAGTCAATGCCCGGAATTGGCAGCCCATCAGAAATATCCAATATTTCATTGTCCGCTTTCAGAAGCGTCACAACCTTACGAGCAGCATCTTCAATCCCAGCCGGATCAGCCGCATGAAGACGCACTTGCACGGCCTTACCCGTTGGTGGACCAGCAGCAGGCACGGATACTTCAATATCAACACCCGGAATGCCAGCCATCGCTGTGCGTAAGTCCGCCAGAATTTCTTCCGCGTGTTTGCGTTCGCGCCAGTTGATAAACTCATATTGAATGACGCCAATCACATCGGGAGCAACTTCGTTGCCCTGCCCGCCGCCTGCACCAACGCGGGTATAAACCGACTTGATACTGGGCCAGCCCAATATGCGTTGCTCGGCGATGCGAACCTTTTGGTCCTTTTCATCCAGGGACATATTGCCCCGTGCATGGACGTAAAGCAGGCCATAGTCGGGCTCAACATTCGGGAAGAACTCAACGCCCTTACCGATTTTGCCATATCCCACAGGAACCGCAATCAGCAGCGCAACAGCTAACAACAACACTGTTTTGGGATGCGTCACAGCTCGCTTAACGATCGCCATGTACCAGCCATCGCGATGCTCTTCGATATGGGTTGGCTTTTGCGCAAACATCGCGCCAAGCGTTGGCGTAAAAACCAGCGCATAGAGGAGTGACGCTGACAAAGTGGCGATCAGTGTAATCGGCATATATTTCATAAACTCGCCAACAATCCCCGGCCAGAACAGCAGCGGCGAGAAAGCCGCCACGCGTGTCAGCGTCGCCGCCAGCACGGGACCGGTCATTTTCTTGGCCGCCATGGAATAGGCCTCGACCTTATCCATGCCCTCAGACATACGCCGCTCAGCATATTCGGTGACGATAATCGCATCATCCACCAACATGCCGACCGCCAGAATAAGCGCAAACAGAACCACGAGGTTGACCGTGTATCCCGCCATCGACAGGAACAAGATGCCCATCAAGAATGACACGGGAATGGCGAAGCCGATGAAGAGCGAGGCACGACCTGAAAGTGCAAACAAAATAACGATGAACACCAGAATAACCGCCGTCAAAACGGAGTTCTGCAAATCGCTCAGCATCTGGCGGATATTTTCAGACTTGTCTTGACTATAGGTAATATCGCCGCCCGCGAGCTTGGCTTTATACGCATCCGCGATTTTCTTCACGGCATCTACAGTATTGATAAGGTTCGCACCGGTGCGCTTAGACACTTCGATCGCAATGGCCGGCTTGCCGTTCAAACGAGTTATCGACGTTGCATCCTTGTAGGTCGAACGGATGGTTGCCAAATCACGCGCGCGGACAACCGCGTTGGGGCCGGCAACAATCGGCAGGTTGGCGACATCCTCAACGGTTTCAATGAGCGAAGGAACCTTAACAGCATATTTGCCTTCAGTGCCTTCCAGTGCGCCAGCGGCCACAAGGCTATTAGAACCAGCAACAGCGCCGACCAACTGGTCCAATTTCAAGCCATAAGAAGACAGCTTAACGGGATCAATAATGACCTCAACCAAATCATCACGCGCGCCCTGCAACTTGGCTTCAAGCACGCCGTCCACATCGCCGATTTCCTTCTTAAGTTCACGCGCAGCAGTTAGCAATTGCCGCTCTGGCGCATCGCCAGAAAGCGTAACAACCAAAACCGGAAATTCGGAAATATTGACCTCATTTATGCTTGGTTCATCAGCGCCCGATGGCAAATCACGCTTGGCATCGCTCACTTTTGAGCGAACATCATCAAGCGCTTTGGAGAGGTTGGCACCGGCATTGAATTCAACCAGTACATTGCCGCCGCCTTGATAGGCGGTGGAGCGCATTTCTTTGATGTCTTTTATGTTCTTAAGCGCAGCCTCCATAGGCCGCAAAAGCAGCCGCTCGGAATCCTCGGGCGATATCCCCGAATAACCCATGGAAACATAGATAATCGGAATCTGGATGTCCGGTTCAGCTTCCTTCGGAATGGACTGATAGGCCAACCCGCCGGATAGCAGCAGGAACAACAGGATAGAGATCGTCAGTCGCGCATTGCGAATGGCAAGATCAATGAGATGGCTCATGGGAATGCCTTTCGATTACTGGGCTAATTCAGCAGAAAACTGTGCGGCTAGTTTTTTCAGTGTTTCAGCGTCGGGCTCAACCACAGTTACTGCTTCGCCGTCAGTCACAAAATCCTGACCGGAAATGATAATCTTCGTACCGTCTTTAACACCGGTGAGAATGATCGCATTTGTGGCGTCATCAATCAGTTCAACTGGCAAGAACACCACCTTATTGTCCTTGTCGACGGCGCGAACACCGATCGCTCCATCCAAATTTAGCGTCACAGCCGAGCGCGGCAATTTGATCGCCTTGACCGGATCAGACATCAAATTCACTTCCGCAGTCATGCCCGCTGGAATAGCACCATCCTTATTGGCAACCGCCACTTCAACACGGTATGTGCGCGTGGCAGCGCTGGCATCGCGGCTTATGTAGCGCACAGTGCCATCAGCCACCGTGCCATTGACGAGTTTAACTGTTGCTGGGCTACCAATTTTAATCTGGCTCAAATTCCGCTCGGAAATCTCGCCAGTCGCCACGATTGGATCAAGCGACAGCAACGTAGCCACCGCCGCGCCTTGCTGAACCGAGGCACCGTTTTCTACCGAAATTTTATCAACCAGCCCATCAAACGGCGCGATTACTTGCGTGCGCTCCAATTCAGCCTTTGCTGATTCCAACTGGGATTGGGCATTTTGTAAGTCGGCGCGAGCACTATCGAGTTGGAGTTTGGCAACATTGCCCTTTTTAGCAAGCGCCTCGGTGGCATCAGCCTGCGCCTGTTTCTGGGTAACGACTTGCGTAGCCGCATCAACAGCGATCTTCTTTTCAGCGGAATCCATCGCAATAATAATGTCGCCTGCCTTAACAGTGTCACCCTGTTTAATCGAGAGCGATGTAATCGTGCCGCTCGCCCGTGCCGCCAGTTCCGCTTTTTTGTCGGCTTCTGTTTGGCCGGAAATGCGAATGGTCAGACGGTGGTCAATAATGGGAACAGCAACTGCCGAAACCATGCGCGGCGCTTTGACCGCGTCAACCTTTGCAGGCTCCACTTTTTTCTCATCGCCTTGTGCAGCGCTACCAACGGAGGAAAACTCACCCGTTAAGACCCAAGCGGCAGCCGCCACCAGAACTACAACAGAAGCAAATTTATGAAAGCGAAAACGGGCCATTTTTTATCCGGTCATGGTGAATGCTGAGAGGTGGGCGGACGCCGACTTTGCGGAGCAAATGGTGCATCAACCCGATGTTTACAAGTGAGGAGGCAAGTCCCTGCCTTAGTCTCCTGACAAGTAGTGAATTATAGTATTCTTCGCAGTTGCGAAAGGGTTCGTCTCTAGAAATTTTCCAAGCGGTAAAATTATTGCGCAGGACATGGCGCACCTTCATCCGCCCAACGCTGCAAGGCATCAAAAGTTTCCTGAGCCGAACCTGGTGCAGGCTCACGCCCCTCACTAGGTTGCCAGCCCCACGCGACCAGCGGATCGTGCAAAATATGCTGCGCAACAGCTTCCAAGGTGCGGTTACCGTTGCGCAATGGATCTTTAATTTGGGCACAAATTTGCGCCGAAGTCTGCCCCAGCCACACCATGGATGCAGGAGCCAAATGCCAGTTTGGCGCCCCCGGAGTCATGCCCTTCAGCACTCCATTTTTCTCCGTATGGCAGTTCGAGCAGCGCAGGCCAGTGTTCCCCATGCCATCCAATCCGCGTTGCACATTCATACCGTGAACAACACTAAGCGCGGTTCTTTCGATAAACCAATGCGGACGATCATCAGGTGTATGGCAGTTGGCGCAACGAGGATGTGAGAGCACGGCGTTGATCTTAGACCAATCTGTCAACCCATCCGCTTTGGCAGCCACCTGAGTGACGATAAATATGACGGCCGTGAGAAGGAGTTTTAATGAAGCCATCATACGAAACTCACCTCCTTTGAAAGAGGCAGGGTACGAATACGTTTGCCCGTCAAGGCAAAGATAGCATTGGCCAGCGCCGGCGCAGCGCCCGGCGTCGCGATTTCGCCAACACCGCTCATTTCCTCGGAATTCTCCAAGATCTCAATTTCAAATTCCGGCGTCTGCCACATGCGAAGGGCATCGAAGTCCGCAAAGTTGGACTGCTCCACCATGCCGTCGCTAAACGTAATTTCTTGGTTCATTGCCGCCGACAGACCATAGATGACACCTGACATAATTTGTGCCTTCACATTATCCGGATCAAGTGCGATGCCAACATCCGCGGCGCACCAAACCTTAGTGATTTTGATACCCTTCGGCGTATTCTCCACCTCGATAACCTGCGCCACCCAGCCGCCAAACGCCAGCGTGAAGGCAAAACCCTTGGCACGGTTTGGCGCGTTTGTGCCCCAATTAGACATCGCCGCGACGCGCTGCACCACCTTAAGCGCAGTCGGTTGGCTGGTCATCAATTTCAGCCGCATTGCCACCGGATCTTGTTTGCCAGCGACCGCCAGCTCGTCCATGAAGCCTTCATGAAAGAAGCAATTGTGCGAATTGCCGACAGAGCGCCAAAAACCTACGGGGACTGCCAATTCCACCTCAATGCCACGAAAGCGCATATTGGCAATGTCATAAGGTTGATTGAAAATGCCGTCTGTGATCGCTTTATCCGGCCCAAGCGGCGCGTTGCTCATCCATGGCAGAAAACGCGATACCGTGGAGCGCACAGTCGAGGGCGACGCTATCGAAGCGTCAAATGCCACAGGCAAACCATCATCGCCAATCCGCGCCATCATCTTGGCAACCACGCCGGGACGATAATAGTCGTGGCTAACGTCCTCTTCGCGCGTCCATAAAACTTTCACCGGCTTACCGTCAGCGGCAATCGCCAGCAACGTAGCATAGGTCGTGAAATCCACCTCGCCACGACGCCCAAATCCGCCGCCCATCAACGTGGTGTGAAGCGTCAAATGATCTTGCGATATGCCTGCTATCTTTGACACCACATAACGAATGATCGTCGGCATCTGGTTCGGAGACCAGATTTCCAATTTGCCGTCCTTAAACTGCGCGGTAGCATTCATAGGCTCCATTGCCGTATGTGCAAGGAATGGTACAGCGTAAGAAGCCTCAATGATCTTATCCTTCGGTGCTTCTGCCAGTACCTTATCCACATCGCCAATGGTGCGCAGCGATGTGCCGCCGCCTGCTTTCAGCGCCTTGTCGAGAACATCAAAAATGCCCGCTGTATCGGCCGGATAAGGCGCCTCGCCCCACACAACTTCCAGCGCCGCAGCGGCCTTGAATGCTGTCCACGTATCCTTGGCAATCACGCCGAGCCCATGACCAAACTGGCAGTCAATTTCCACCACCTTGATAACGCCGGGCATCGCTTGTGCGGCCTTGGCATCAAAGGAGATCATCTTGGCACCGCGCCGCGGGCTCATTTTCACCGTGCCATGCAGCATATCCGGCAGCGTCACATCTATGCCAAATATCGGCGCGCCAATTACCTTGTCGCGCATATCAAGGCGCGGCTGCGATTTGCCAAGGATTTTCCACTTGGATTTATCTTTAAGCACAACTGTTTCCGGCGGCGCTACCTTAGATGCAGCCATTGCCAGTTCGCCATAGCTCAGCGCCTCGCCCGTCACCGGATTGGTGATAATCGCACCTTCAACACCGAGTTTTTCCGGCTTCAAATTCCACTTTTGTGCGGCCGCCGCCTTCAGCGTTTCCCGAGCCGCAGCTCCCGCGTGGCGCATCTTTTCAAACGCATCGATGGTCGAGGATGAGCCACCGGTAAATTGCAGCGCCATGACCTTACCAATACCGCCCATAATCGCGCGCATCGCATCCTGCTTACCGCCATGCTCAAACACTGGAAACGGCGCACCTTCGGCCAGCGCACCGCTGTTATAATAAGCGCTGGAAGGCAGGCCATGTTGCACTGTGATTTGGTCTAAGCCAACTTCCAGCTCTTCGGCCACAAGCGCCGCCAGCGTGGTCATAATACCTTGACCCATTTCCGCGCGCGGCGCGATAACGGTGATGATGCCATCCGTGCTGATTTTCACATAAGGATTAAACGTTGCCTCGTTGGCGCCAAGATCATCCTCCAGCGGGTTATGCACCGGCTTCTTATATTGGTAATAGCCAAAAGCCACGCCACCAGCGACCGCAGCAATGCCAAACAAAAATGTACGGCGGACAATTTTAAGAGCGCGTCCCATGATTACACTCCCATCGCATCGGCGGCGGCATGAATGGCGCTGCGAATTTTCGGGTATGTTCCACAACGGCAAAGGTTTCCGCCCATAGCATCGTCAATGTCTTGGTCAGTTGGCTTCGGCACTTTTCCAAGCAGTGCCACCGCGCTCATAATCTGGCCGGACTGGCAGTAGCCGCACTGCGCCACCTGCCCATCAAGCCATGCCTGCTGCACGGGGTGCAGGACATCATCTTTCATCAGCCCATCAATCGTTAGCACAGGATCGGTCACTGTTCCCACCAAGGTCTGGCATGAACGAACCGCTTCGCCATTGATAATCACTGTGCACGCGCCGCACGCGCCAATGCCGCAACCGAACTTCGGCCCCAGCACCCCTGCATAATCCCGAAGCGCCCATAATAGCGGCATGTCAGGATCAACAGTTAGTTCAATGTCAGCACCATTGATGGTAAGACGCATGTGGCGTAAATCTCCAGCTCGAACGATTGTTGAAATACAAATTGACAAAATTCGACAAATTGTCAAGAAATGAATTTATGAATATTAGTGTAGTCCAGATTCCTGAAAATACCACTGGCTCAGACCGGCATGGCGCAATTTTGGATGCGGCGTTTGCGGTTTTCCTGCGCTATGGTTTCCAGCGCACCACCATGGATGATATCGCCAAAGAATGCGGTGTCTCGCGCCCTGCGCTTTATCTTTTGTTCAAAAACAAGACAGATATTTTTCAAGCTCTTGCCTCGTCAATGTTTGAGAAAATGAACGCAGGCGCGCGCAGTGCGCTTTCCGGCGAAGGTTCGCTTGAGGAGCGGCTGTACACATGCCTGCACCGTGGCATTCTGGAAAGCATGGATGCGCTCATAGCCTCGCCCCATGGCGCAGAGTTGATGGACATGAAACACGCCATTTCCGCCGATGTTTACGGCTCGTGGCGGCGGAACATGCACAGCCTTGTGGTGAAGGCGCTGGAAGATGAAAGCTGTCTTCAAGACAATGTGCCAACGCTCAAAGGCCTAACCTCGGCAGAACTTGCCAATATCTTGCTTGATGGCCTCGAAGGCTTGAAAAGCCGCACTGAAACCCGCGATGCGCGCAACGCCGCCGCACGGGCATTGGTAAAACTGATTAGCGGCGCCGTGACGCGCTAGACCGCCACACTGTTGACAACTCGCCAGCTATTCTCCACCTCAAGCCTACACACATTCCGGAACCTGCCATGACCGCCTCTTACTTTTCCGATCCCTTCCCCCGCAAGCAGACCGTTGGTGTTATGGTCGGTCAGGTCATGGTCGGCGCGGGCCATCCGGTTGTCGTGCAGTCCATGACCAACACCGACACAGCAGATATTGACGGCACGGTGGCGCAAGTTTCCGCGCTCGCCCGTGCTGGTTCAGAGCTGGTGCGTATCACTGTGGACCGCGACGAAAGCGCGGCTGCCGTCGCCAAAATCCGCGAGCGGCTCGACCGTATCGGCTGCCATGTGCCGCTGGTGGGCGACTTCCATTATATTGGCCATAAGCTGCTTGCCGACCATCCGTCTTGCGCAGAGGCACTGGCGAAATACCGCATCAATCCCGGTAATGTGGGCTTCAAAGAAAAGAAAGACCGCCAGTTCACGGACATCGTGGAAATGGCCATCAAACATGACAAGCCCGTGCGCATCGGCGTCAATTGGGGTTCGCTCGACCAAGATTTACTCACCCGCCTTATGGACGAAAACCACGCCAAAGGCGCGCCGCTCACCGCCCGCGAAGTGATGCACGAAGCCATCGTGCAATCTGCCTTGATTTCCGCAGCGCTTGCCGAAGAAATCGGCCTTGCCCGCGACCACATTATTTTGTCGGCCAAAGTCAGCGCCGTGCAGGACTTGATAGCCGTTTATACCAAGCTCGCGCAGCGCTCTAACCATGCCTTGCATTTGGGCCTCACGGAAGCGGGCATGGGCTCCAAAGGCATCGTCGCGTCATCCGCCGCCATGGGCATTTTGTTGCAGCAAGGCATTGGCGATACCATCCGCATTTCGCTAACCCCCGAGCCCAACGGCGACCGCACCCGCGAAGTGCAAGTGTCCCAAGAATTATTGCAAGTGATGGGCTTTCGCCAGTTCGTCCCCATCGTCGCCGCCTGCCCCGGCTGCGGGCGTACAACATCGACAGTGTTCCAAGAATTAGCCCAGAATATCCAAGCCGACTTGCGCAAAAACATGCCGGTATGGAAAGAGAAATATCCCGGCGTTGAAGCGCTCAACGTCGCGGTCATGGGCTGCATCGTCAACGGCCCCGGCGAAAGCAAACACGCCGACATCGGCATCTCACTCCCTGGCACAGGCGAAACCCCCGCCGCGCCCATCTTCATAGACGGCAAAAAAGCCGCGACGCTACGCGGCCCCAATATTGCGGCAGATTTTCAGGTGATGGTGGCGGAGTATATTGAGAAGCGGTTTGGGCGGGTGGGATAGATTTTAGCGTAAAGGCCGAGCCTGACAGAGATCATCTCGATTACCTGATT
>JAYTVD010000213.1:0-40940 GCA_043744175.1 Phyllobacteriaceae bacterium | reverse complement strand
CCAGACCTGATTGTTGTGATGGGGCCATAGCTCAGCTGGGAGAGCGCTTGCATGGCATGCAAGAGGTCAGCGGTTCGATCCCGCTTGGCTCCACCAGCTTATCCTCTTCGAGCTACGGCTCGGCAAGCCGGAGGGCATACTCCGAAGATTGATGCTCGAAGAACTGCGAAGGCTGCCGCGACGAAGTTGCGTAGCAACGTAGGCGGGCTGGTGCAGAATTAAAAAACGCTTGCAATCCAGACCATGTGTGAACCTATTACTGAAGTTGGCTACAGTTAGCGTGCTGGTGCAAAATGAAGTATGTCTACATCTTGGTTTCCGAAGACGGCTTGCATCACTACAACGGCATTACGTCTGATCTCAAAGCACGACTTGCAAAACATAATGCGAAAGAAGTGCCTCACACTTCGAAGTTTGCACCTTGGGCGCTAAAGACATATATCGCTTTTTCAGACGAAGAGCAGGCTCACGCTTTTGAAACTTATCTCAAATCGGCATCAGGACGAGCATTTGCCAAAAAGCGATTATAGGCTGCCGCGACGAAGTTGCGTAGCAACGTAGGCGGGCTGGCGCCCTACCACTCAATCTCCCTCAATCCCTCACGTCTCAAAAACACATTGGCCTTGCCAAAATGCCCGCATCCTAAAAACCCGCGATGGGCCGACAGAGGCGAAGGGTGCGGGGCTTCGAGGATTAGATGTTTTTTGGCATCAATCATCGGTTTTTTCTTTTGCGCGTGTGCGCCCCATAGCATGAAAACTGCGGGGCTGTTCTGCGCGGCGACGGCTGCGATAATCCTGTCGGTTATCTCTTCCCAACCCCTGCCTTGATGCGAGGCTGGTCTGGCTTCTTCGACCGTCAGAACCGTATTGAGCAACAGTACGCCTTGGCGCGCCCACTGTTCGAGATTGCCGTGCGCGGGCGCGGCAACCTTCACATCTTGGGCAAGCTCTTTATAAATATTGCGTAGCGAAGGCGGTACGGCGCAGGTTTCAGTCACAGAGAATGCCAGCCCGTGGGCTTGGTCCGCGCCGTGATAGGGGTCTTGGCCCAAAATCACCACGCGTACTTGGGTAGGTGCGGTGAGTTGCAGGGCGCGGAACCAGTCCTGTTTAGCTGGATAGATATGCTTGCCGCTGGCTAATTCCTGCTCAAGGAAGGCAGCGAGCGCTTGCGAGCGTGGCGTACTCAGGACATCGTTCAAGACGCCCTGCCACGCCTCCGGCACATCAAACGCCGCCGTCATCTCACTCGACATAGAGCCGCCAGTTATGGTCTTCTTTGAAACCTAAGACCTCGCGGATTTTGCGATTGGACAAGAGACCCTCAAACTCGCCGATTTCGCGAGTGAAAGGCACGCTGGGGAAATAACGTTTTGCCAGTTCGCGCGATGGCAGGTTGGAGGAGCCGGTATCATTGGCGGCGTTGAAGACTTGATAGCCAAGGCCATCTTTCTCGATGCACAGATGGACGATCTGCCCCAAATCCCGTGCGTCGATATAGGACCAAGCAATGCGTTTGCGCATTTCGGGCTTGGCGAAAAATTCGGGGAACAGCTCATATTCATGTGGCTCGATGACATTGCCAATGCGCAGCGCGTAGATATCTGCACCCGTGCGCTCTGCAAAGGCGCGGGCGGTTTTTTCGTTGCACACTTTGGAAAGGCCGTAACTATCCATTGGGTTCACATCATAGTCTTCATCCAGCGGAAACTGGTGGAAATCGCGATGCCCTTCGGCGAAACACACGCCATAGGTGGTTTCTGATGAGGCGACGATGACCTTTTTGACGCCCAGCTTCACCGCCGCTTCGATGACATTGTAGGTGCCCATGGTGTTGACGCGGAATGTCTCATTGTCAGGCTTGAGCAGAATGCGCGGCACGGCGGCGAAATGAACCACGGCATCAAAAGGCTTGGGGCCGCGCGGCGTTTCCAAATCATCAAAGCCAGTGTGCATGGAGAGAGCGTTGAACACTTGGCCTGAATCCGTGATGTCAACGTTAAGGTTGGCAATGCCCGGACGATCCAGCGGCGTGATGTCTAGATTTAGAACTTCATAGCCTTGATTGACCAGCCACGGCAGCACATGGCGTCCAGCTTTGCCTGATCCACCGGTGAATGCGATACGTTTTGCCATGATAAATCTCCTTCAAACATGCTTGGCGCATAGAGGCTAGCAAGGCCCTTGCCGTCAACAGCAAACTGTTTGGTTTACCAGTTGATGATGACACGCGCATCAGCTAGAAGACGGTTCTCACTGGCACCCGTAGCTCAGTTGGATAGAGTACTGGATTCCGAATCCAGGGGTCACTGGTTCGAATCCAGTCGGGTGCGCCATTACTCATTTATTCTCAATCGCCCACCCCGTTCTTGAGCAGCAGTCTTGAGAGCGGATGAAGCCGATCGTTGATAACTGTCCGTGCACGCGGCGTCGATGTCACCTCTTGTCAAACCGATGTCGCGCAGTTCGTGGCCGGTCAAATGGCAAAACGCGCGCTTTATGTCACGGCGTGTCCGCCATTCATGATACAGGGCTCGCAAGCGTTTGATCGCATGCTCAACATATGCGCTTAGTGCGCGCTGTATGGTATGGGAGATCGTTGTTTGTGTCATGTAATACTTAGGCATGTTAACCTCCATTGGTTTGATGTCTCACATGACGATCACCATGATGGCTGACGAGGTAAATCGATAGGGTAGTTTCAGAAGCGCTCCGCTTCAGATTGTGAACTGGCCTAACGCCTTTAAAAGGAGTAGTTTGTCTGAAAGGAGAGCGTAGCCATGACGCGAAGACCTTATGGACTGCTTTGCCCGATCTCGCGCGCCTGCGAGATACTAGAGCCTCGCTGGACAATTCAGATTTTGGCGGAGCTCTGGAACGGTTCGACCCACTTCAACGAAATCCGCAAAGGGGTGGGCAACATCTCCTCCGCTCTGCTGTCTAGACGGCTCAAAGAGATGGAATCCTTGGGGCTCGTTGAACGTGTTGAGGACAAAGCTGCATCCACCGTTGACTATTTCAGGACTGAGAGGTCTATCAAGCTTGAGCCGGCGATGAACGCATTGGCCGAATGGGCGCAATGCAATATCGAGGCGGATATCGCCTTGTCCGATTCAGATGTGTCGGCACTGATGTGGGGAGTGCGACGCCATATCGACCTTGCTGAAGTGCCAAGGCGACGCGCTGTTATCCGCTTCCATTTTCGCGATGATCCTCAGCCGCAATTTCCCGTATTCTGGTTCGTCATAGAGCCTGGTTCAGTGTTGCCTGAGCTTTGCACAATTAACCCCGGCCGGGACGTCGATCTTTACGTGGAAACCCGAATTGTCTCACTGGGAGCCATCCTTATGGGCCGGTCAAGCATAGAGCGTGAGAAAGAACGAGGTAGGCTATTCGTCAGTGGTGACATCGGTCTTGCTCGCAGTATGGGTCGTTGGTTGCGAACCTCGGATTATGCAGTACTTGAAGGAATCCTGCCGCTTGATTGAAAGCGGGCGCAGCCAACCGGCTGCGCCCGTTTGAATTTTTGAACCCGTTCAAATCAAGCAACGCCGCCGAGGCACATGTATTTTAGCTCGGTGTAATCATCCACACCGTATTTAGAACCTTCGCGGCCCTGACCGGACTGTTTGATGCCGCCGAACGGGGCCATTTCATTGGAGATAAGGCCTGTGTTGATGCCCACCATGCCATACTCCAAGGCTTCCGCGACGCGGAACACGCGGGCTGCATCCTTGGTGTAGAAGTAGGAGGCGAGGCCAAACTCAGTATCGTTGGCATAGCCAATGACTTCTTCTTCGGTCTCGAACTTGAACAATGGCGCGACGGGGCCAAAGGTTTCTTCGCGGGCGACCATCATATCTTTGGTGACGCCTGTCAAAATGGTCGGTTCAAAGAACAGGCCGCCTTTTTCGTGTGGCTTGCCGCCAGCGACGATTTTCGCGCCCTTGGATACGGCATCAGCGATATGTTCGTTGACCTTGACCAAGGCGTTGGCATCAATCAGCGGGCCTGTGGTGACGCCATCGCCGAAGCCATCGCCAATTTTCATCTTGGCAACAGCCGTGCCGAGCTTGGCGGCGAACGCATCATAGACGCCTGCCTGCACATAGAGACGGTTGGCGCAGACGCAGGTCTGGCCATTGTTGCGGTATTTGGAAATCATCGCGCCTTCGACGGCGGCGTCCAAATCGGCATCATCGAACACGATGAAAGGCGCATTGCCACCCAGTTCCAAGCCCATTTTCATGATCTGGTCGGAACCCTGACGCATCAAAATACGGCCAACTTCGGTGGAGCCGGTAAAGGTCAATTTGCGGACTTTTTCGTTTTCACAGAATTCCTTGCCGATGGATGAGCCAGACTTTGAGGTGATAACCGAGAAACAGCCAGCAGGAACGCCCGCACGCTCTGCCAATACGGCAAGCGCGATGGCAGACAATGGCGTCTGTGCAGCAGGTTTTGCCACCATGGTGCAGCCAACGGCCAAAGCCGGTGCCATTTTGCGCGCCAGCATGGCGTTAGGGAAGTTCCACGGGGTAATGGAACCAACAACGCCGACGGGCTGGCGGATGACCATGATGCGCTTATCCGCCTGATGCCCGCCAATCACGTCGCCGTAAACGCGCTTGGCTTCTTCGCCAAACCATTCGACATAGGATGCGCCGTAGAGGATTTCGCCCTTGGCTTCGGCCACTGGTTTGCCCATCTCGGTGGTGAGGATGATGGCCAAATCATCAGCATTGGCGACCATCAAATCAAACAATTTGCGCATGACGATGGCGCGTTCTTTGCTGGTCTTTTTGGCCCAGAGTTTCTGTGCGGTGTGGGCTGCATCAATGGCGCGTGAGGTTTCCGCGCGGTCCATATCCGGCAGCGTGGCAATGACGTCACCGTTGGAAGGGTTGGTCACTTCAAAGGTTTTGCCGCTGTCGGCCTTGTCGGTCCAAGCGCCAGCAACATAGGCTTTGGCAACCAAAATCGATGCGTCTTTGAGACGGGAAGATAGAGAAGAAGCGATCATTTTAGGTTAGCCCTTTGCACATTCGCGGATGGAAGCTTCAATAATATCAAGGGCTTCGTTAAACACGGAGTCCTGAATGGTGATGGGTGCCAAGAAGCGGATGACGTTGCCATACACGCCGCAAGTGAGCAGGATAAGGCCCTTTTCCAGCGCTTTCATGCGGATGGCATTGGTCATATCAGCGTTTGGCTTATTGGTTCCGGCGAGGTTAAACTCGACAGCTTTCATGAAACCAAGGCCACGAATATCGGCGATCTGTGGCACATCGTGGCGCAGCGATTCCAGACGTTGATGCAGACGCGCGCCGAGCTGCTGGGCGCGCTCGCATAGCTTTTCTTCATCGATTACATCAAGCACAGCGATGGCGGCTGCGATGCCAATCGGGTTGCCGCCATAGGTGCCACCGAGGCCGCCAGGGCCGGGGGCGTCCATGATTTCGGCGCGGCCTGTAACGGCTGCCAGCGGGAAGCCCCCAGCGAGGCCTTTGGCCATAGTGGTGATATCGGCGACCACATCATAATGTTCCATCGCAAACATTTTGCCGGTGCGGGCAAAGCCGGTCTGCACTTCATCGGCGACCAGCATAATCCCGTGTTTATCGCAGATTTCGCGCAAGGCTTTCATGAAGGCCTTTGGCACATCATAAAAACCACCTTCGCCCTGCACGGGCTCAACGATGATGGCCGCAACGCGATTTGGATCGACATCGGCCTTGAAGAGCTTATCCAAGACGCTCAAAGATTCTTCAATGCTGCCGCCGTGGAGTTCAACAGGGAACGGCACGTGGAACACATCAGACATCATCGCGCCGAAGCCAACCTTGTAGGGAACGACCTTTCCTGTGAGGGCCATGCCCATGAAAGTGCGGCCATGGAACGCGCCAGTGAACGCAATAACCGCCTGACGGCCAGTGGCCGCGCGGGCGATTTTGATAGCGTTTTCAACGGCTTCAGCGCCAGTGGTCACAAAAATTGTCTTCTTGGCGAAGTTGCCGGGTACGCGCTCATTGAGGCGTTCGGCAAGACGCACGTAGTTTTCGTACGGCACGACCTGATGGCAGGTGTGGGTGAAATGATCGAGCTGGTTCTTCACCGCTTCGATGACTTTCGGGTGGCGGTGACCGGTGTTGACGACCGCTATGCCTGCGCCAAAGTCGATATAGCGATTGCCTTCAACGTCCCAGATTTCGGCGTTTTCGGCCTTGTCGGCATAGATTTGGGTCATGACGCCAACGCCGCGTGAAATCGCATCGTTTTTGCGGATGTTGATGGAGGCATTTTTCAAATGCTTATCGACGGGTGCGTTCATAACGGGCTCCTCTGGCCGGACGTAAAGATAGTGGAATAGATAGACTTCTTGCATTTTTTCTGTAAGTTGCCAATATGTATTTTGAAAGAATTTTTGCTGGTCGGCAACCGATCGGGAATCGCCCAGACTGCATACGGAAACCATGCGGAATTGATACGGAAAGCGACTATGAGTGAGACTAGCCAGATCAGCTACAAGGTGACAGAGGCGGCGCGACTGACAGGCGTCTCTGCCTCCACTTTGCGTGCGTGGGAATTGCAAGGTCTCATCGAGCCGGACCGCACACCAACTGGTCAACGCACATTTTCCAAAGCCCATCTCAAGACGCTGCAACGCATACAATGGCTGCGCACCGAACAGGGGCTGAACCCCGCAGCCATCAAAAATGCGCTGGCCAAGGACAAGCCGGCCAAGCAAGCGGTGGCGCGTGAGGAGAGTGACAATATCGGCAAGCGCGCGCGCCATTTGCGCCAAAGCGCGGGGCGCACGCTGGCAGATGTGGCGGGACAAGCGGGCGTTGCAATTTCGGCGCTATCCACATTTGAGCGCACAAGCCAAGGGCTGTCACTCAAAGCCTTACATGAACTTGCCGATGCGCTGGGTACAACAGTCTCGGCGCTATCTGGGACGCAGGCCGATGACAGTCGCCAGCTTATCCGCAACGGCGAATGGCAAAGCTGGCCGCAGACCATTCCGGGTGTCACCGTTCAGCTCATGGCGGAAGGGCGCAACCAGATGGACTGCCATCGGTTTGTGCTTTCGCGCGGGGCCAGCTCGGAAGGTGCCTATGACCATGAGGGCGAGGAATTCATACACGTCCTGCAAGGCAGCTTGGAAATTGTGCTGGGTTCGCGGGATTTTCACAACCTCAATCAGGGCGACTCGCTCTATTTCAAAAGCTCTATCCATCACTCGTGGAAGAATAGTTTTGACGGCGAGACCGTGCTGCTGTGGGTCAATACGCCGCCGACTTTCTAGTATCTCGAGGACGACACTAATAATCCCGTGAGCGTCTCTGCGATCTTATGAATCTCAAAATAGCGGGTGGATAATGTAACAAAGCGTTACAAAACTTGTTGTCATTATAGCCGTAGATTAGATTGATATAGATTTAAGTAAGGCAATTGCCGCTTTCTCGCCTCATTTAGCCTATTTTAGACAGGTTCGATTAAACGAGACCTATAGTTTTGAAACAGAAAATCTCTATTGTTGCGTGGGCCGCAGCGTCGCTTCTTAGCCTTTCAACCGGTTCATTTGCCCAGCAGTGCGGTGGCGCTTCCTGGTATGCGCTTCACTCCCGTACTGCCTCCGGTGAGATGATGAACCCCGGCGCGATGACCGCCGCTCACAAGACTTTGCCGCTCGGCAGCAAAATCCGCGTGACCAATTCCAACAATGGCAAGTCGCTCGTCGTGCGCATCAATGATCGCGGTCCGTTCATCAAGGGACGTGTGCTTGACCTTTCCAAAGGCGCTGCACAAAAGCTCGGCTTCATTGGCGCAGGCCATACCAAGGTTTGCTATTCGAAGATCTAAACTATTTAAGATTTGAACTATTGTAACGCGGCGCTAAACTCCAACCGCCGCGTTACCACCACCCAGCGCCATATCAGTGCTACAGCAACAAAGGCCAGGCCGACAGCTAGGCCTATCCAAATGCCGACGCCACCCAAGCCAAAGCGAAACGCCAGCACCCAGCCGATGGGCATCCCCACCACCCAATAGCCGATGCCACCAATGATGAGCGGCAGTTTGGTGTCTTGCAGGCCACGCAACATGCCACCGGCAACGGATTGCGCTCCATCGACGATTTGAAACAGTGCCGCATACATCATAAAAGTTATGGCTAGTGAGCGCACCACCATGGTTTGTGGATCATCTGTGGTTAGAAAGCCGCCTATTAGCTTTTCTGGAATGGCCAGAAACATGAGTGACATGAACGCCATAAAGCCGACGCCGAGGGCATAGCTGGTCCAGCCGGATTTCAAAATCGCCGCCTTATCGTTGGCGCCGTAAGCCAGTCCCACACGCACGGTTGCGGCCTGGATAATGCCAAGCGGGACCATGAAGGTAAGCGATGTGATCTGAATGGCTATGATGTGCGCAGCCACCGCCTCGCGGCTGATTGTGCCCATGATAAGCGCGGAGACTGCGAACAGATTGACTTCAAATGACAACAACAAGCCAATGTTAAAGCCAAGTTTGAACAGGTGGGCAAATTGCTTTCTATCCAGCCGCCACCAGCGCCCGAAGAGACGGTAGCGTTTGAATTTATGATCAATCATTATCACGGCGACGAGGCCGAAAAACATCAACCAACTGGATAGTGTGGTGGCCATGCCAGAGCCGCGAATGCCGAAGGCCGGAAATCCGAAATGGCCAAAAATCAGCGTATAGTTTGCCAACGCATTAAAACCGACGGCAAAAACTGTGATAACCAGCGCCCACATCGGGCGCTCCAGTGCGGATACAAATGAGCGCAAAACCACATAGCCGAAAAACGGCAGTGTCGCCCATTGCAGCGTGTGCATGTAGATTTCGGCCTTGGCGGCGATTTCCGGATCTTGCCCGGTTGCGATGAGAATGGATTTGGCATTCCATAGGAAAATCCAAATTGGAATTGAAATCAAAACCGTGATCCAGAGCCCGTGGCGCACCGTTTGGCGCACGCGGCGCACCTCATATTTGAACGCACCGATCTCCTGCGCCAGCACAGGCGAGACGGCCAGCACCAGACCAAGTCCGAAGATAAATGGCATGAAATAAAGGTTCGTGCCGATAGCCCCTGCGGCAAGCGCGTCAGGACCCAGCCAACCCAGCATCAATACATCGGTTGCCATCATGGCGTTTTGTGCCAAGTTCGTCAGCACCATGGGCCAAGCGAGAACCAGCATGGCACGCAGCTCTGCGGACCATGTTGATTTGTTTAGCGTTATGGCTGCGGGCTGCATAATGATTCACGGCTCTGTTCGGGACAGAGGTGGTGACATATTTTAGCTTGTGGTGAAATGGCTTTTCACATGACATTTATTGATGGGTCTTTTAGACCAGCACATCCGGCTCTAAGCGCCCCTTGAACGGCTCATCGATGATAAAGGTTTTGCCGCTGTCCGATGCGGCGGCAAGCGCTGCGGCAATCATGTTTTTGTTGGCTGTTGTGACGGCCATGCGGTTCGCATCTTTGCCGATAAACGCTGGGCATGAGGATTGGGTAGCATTGGGGGTGGAATAGGTTTTCAGCACTTTGCCTTCAGGCGAAATACAAGCGACTTCGCCTGCGCCCCAGCGGGCGTTCCATATATTGCCGTCCGCATCGCAGACCGAGCCGTCAATCCAGCCTTTGCCGCTGTGCTGATAAAATTGCTGCGCCTCGCCTGTCGGCAGGGCGGTTTGCGGGTCGATGGGCATACGCATCATCTGGCGGGTGGGCGTATCGACATAGTAGGCGAAATCACCCTTTGGCGAGAAGCAGATGGAATTGGGAATCGTTGCGCGGTCAATGAGGACCGTGAGCTTGCCCTTATAGAAATGGTAAAATTTTCCTGCGCCTTCGCTCTCATCCTTGGCCATTGTGCCAAACCAGATCGCGCCGCATTGGTGGGCGCGGGCATCGTTGGAGCGGGTCAGCGAATTGTCGATTTCGACCGGCGTATGCAGCGCCAATATCGCGGTTTCACGGAAGCGGATGTGAAACCCCTGCTCGCTCAAAACCAGTTGGCGGGCGTCATCAACCGAGAAGATCGCGCTGGCCATGACGGGCAGATTCGAGGTGCTTTGTTTGCCTGTTTTGAAATCATGGCCGTACAGCTTTTGGCCCAAAATATCGAACCAAAAGAGTGTATCGGTGCGCACATCATATGACGGACCTTCGCCGAGAGCGCAGGGCGTTTCTGAGAGAATTGAGACTGACATTTATTTCCCTTAGCCCGCGACGGCGATGTCATAAGCGGTTACCGCGCGCATGGCAGCGATGGCCACGTCCGCAGCTTTAGCGCCGGGCTTATAAAGGCTGGAGCCGAGGCCGAATGTTTTAACGCCCACTTCAATCCATGCGTCAAAGTCCGCATCCGCGACGCCGCCGACCGCGCCAATGACTGTATCCTTGGGCAATATCGCGCGGATCGCGTTGACGCCTGTCGGGCCAAGCGCACTGGCAGGGAAAAACTTCAGCGCCGATGCGCCGGACTTGATGGCAAGCAGCGCTTCGGTTGCCGTGAAGACGCCGGGCATGGAAATCATATTCAGTTCGGCGGCTTTGCCCAGCACATCCGGATCAACATTTGGCGTGACCAATAAGCGCCCGCCGACATCATAAAGGCGCTGCACATTGGCAGCGGTGAGCACTGTGCCTGCACCAATCAGCACGCCTTTGGGCGTGCGCTTGGCCAGTGTTTCGATGGAGGTAAACGGGTCCGGCGAATTCAGCGGAATCTCAATCGCCTCGAATCCGGCTTCCAGCAATGCGTCCCCGATTGCGGCAATTTCATCGGGTTTAACACCGCGCAAAATCGCGACCAGCCCGCGCTTGATGTGGGGCCATGCGGCGGAATGTTTTGTGCTCATTATCCTGATTTCCCTAAAATCGTGATGGCCAAAATTGTCTTGCGGCTGCGAAAAGTCCGGCGCGAACCAGCGCTTCGCCGTCTGTCACTGTATAGCTAAAACCCGCCATTTGAAGTGCCTTTTCATACAGTTTGCCAAGCCCGCCAACGCCCACCAGCGTGACGTTAGACGCGGTGCCGTAGCTCAGCTTTGCGCCGCCAATTTCCGCGCCAATGAGTAAACCTGACAGTCTGGCGGCGCAGTCTTGTCGCGAAAATCCATGAAGCAGGCTGGCGGCACGCACGGAAAAGAGGCGCTGTGACAGGGCATGCGGATGGGCAATCATGTCGGCGCAGGCGTCGTCAAATGCCGGTGTATCGTGGGGGAACGTGCGCACATCGCCAACGGAGTGGCGCAGCAGCGAATGGCCGGCAAACAGCGCGAACAGCTCGCCGGTGATGAATGTCGTGAGGCGTTGCACGCAAAACTCATTGACCTCGACCCACTTGGAATGCGTGCCGGGCATACACACCAGTTGGCGCGAAGCATCCGTGATAAGGCCAAGCAGTTGCGTTTCCTCGCCGCGCATCACATCCGGCTCAACGGCGCTACGCTGGGCGACACCAGGCAAAATGCGCACATCGCGGTCAATGCCGGTGACTTTTATGGCATGAAGAATGATTTCGCTGAGGGATGCTGGCGTTTCAACATAGGGTGCTTCCACCCAGCCTTGGCGCGAGCCTGCCATGCCGCAAATGATGACGGGAACATTTGGGCCAACGCTGAGCGCCGTCAGGTGATTTTCCAGTGTGGCGGCAAAACCAAGGGCGCGCGCGCCTTCTAAACCCTCATCCGTTTGGCGCTGCGCGATGACATTGCCATTGCGATCAATCACCCAGAGCCGCAGGCGGCTGGTACCCCAATCAAGGGCGATGGTGGTATCCATTTAGGTTTGCCTCACTAAACTGGTTTGCGCTCTACACTGGCATGATTTGCTGGAAACCAAACTGTAACGCAAGTGTTCTTCGTATTGAAATACCTGTTCGTTACGCGTGCGCTGCCAATGCCGCTCTATAAGGCCAACTTTCCGCAAATCTACCAGAAGAGGCCAGTGCGCAGACATTGCGCACCCTCAAAATTTACGCCGCGCGGGATGCGCCGCGATGACTATCGGCAAGATAACCAAGCGTCGCCGCCTCATCAACCGGCTTGCCGAAAAGATAGCCCTGCCCACCCGCGCAGCCAAACTGAATGAGCTTATCGGCCTGACCTTGCTCCTCAATGCCTTCGGCAATTGTGGAAATGCCGAGACCCTCGCACATAGCCAAAATGGCTTTGACGATATGTTCGGACGGACGATCATTGAGAATTGACGAGACGAAGGCACGGTCGATTTTCAGCTTGTCAAATTTGAATTCACGCAAGCGGCCGAGTGAGGATTGACCTGTGCCAAAGTCATCCAGCGAAACGCGCACACCGGCCTCGCGCAGATCTTCGACGATCATTTCCGCCGTTTTCGGGTCTGACATCACGCCGGTTTCGGTGATTTCAATCTCAAGTCGGGTAGGATCAAAACCGGTCTTTTTCAAAACAGCCAAAACTGCCTTGCCGGTATTACGGTCAGACAATTGCACTGGCGATAAATTGAACGACAGGAACATATGTGGGGGCCAGCCCTGCGCTGCGACGGTGGCTTTGCGCAAAAGCAATTGCGTGAGCGGAATGATAATGCCTGTTTCTTCTGCGATAGGAATGAACACCACCGGCGAGACGAAACCCAAGTCCTTATCGGTCCATCGGGCCAAGCATTCAAAGCCAACCGTATCACCGGTCTTAAGATCGACAATCGGTTGGAAAAATGGCTCAACTTCTTCTGCTGCCACCGCACGACGCAACGCTTGTTCAACGCGGGTTGCTTGCTTTGCTGCCTCTTCCATTTCTTTGGAATGCAACACGGCACGACCGCTGCCGCGGCGACGGGCATTATAAAGTGCGCCATCGGCCTTGTGCAAAAGACCCTCAACGGTCTCATCACCATCTTGAAAAATGGCAACGCCAACGCTGGCAGAAAGGCGGGCAGTGCGTTCGCCCAAATCATAGGGCGCACTCAATATTTCTATTAGCATCTCGCCGCGTGCCATCGCATCTTCGCGGCGGAAGACCAGCGGATAAAGTACGGCAAACTCATCGCCGGAGTAACGGGCGACAACGCCGCTGCCATCAAGCGCCGCGCGAAGGCGCATACCTACCTGCTGCAATATGCTATCACCCGCCTCGCGGCCATACAGATCATTGATCGGTTTGAAGCCATCAAGACCGAGACGCACAACTGTGAACGGCGCGGGGTCTTCTGACCGCTCAATTATTAGCTTTTCAACCTTAGAAATAAAACGCGCCCGGTTTGCCAGCCCCGTCTTCGTATCGGTTGATGCAAATTCCTCGTCATCCGGTATATATGTATGTTCCAAACCCATATGAATTTCCTGCCCGCCCCACTCAATTCACAAAATCTAAGTGAGGATGCCACGAAAGCATTTCATTTTCGTTTCATTATGAGACACTTTTGAATGTAATTTTATGTAATTTTTGATGGGGTATTTGCAACAAAGCTGTGACGGGCGCTCATCTGCACTTCCATCATTGCTACGAAGCGCTATGGTTACTTTGAAAAAATTTTGAAGGAACGTAGCCATGAGTGTCACCGTCGTCGATCATCCCCTCGTCAAGCATAAGCTGACAATCATGCGCGATAAGGAAACCTCGACTGCCAGTTTCCGCCGCTTGCTGAAAGAAATCTCGCTGTTACTTTGCTATGAAGTGACGCGGAATTTGGAACTGACAACCAAGCGCATTGAAACGCCTTTGCAGCCGATGGACGCGCCAATATTGGAAGGCAAGAAGCTGGTATTCGCCTCGGTGCTGCGCTCTGGCAATGGTTTGCTTGAAGGCATGATGGAATTGGTGCCTGCCGCTCGTGTCGCACACATCGGGCTTTATCGCGACCATGATACGCTGGAGGCGGTTGAATATTATTTCAAAGCGCCGGAAGATATTCACGATCGTCTGGTCATTGTGGTGGACCCGATGCTTGCGACCGCCAATTCTGCCATCGCGGCGATTGATAAGCTAAAAGCGCGCGGCGCGAATAATTTGCGCTTTGTGTGCCTGCTGGCAGCGCCCGAAGGCATCGAGCGCTTCACCAAGGCCCATCCGGATGTGCCGGTATTCACCGCCGCCATCGACAGCCATTTGAACGAAAAAGGCTACATCGTTCCCGGCCTCGGTGATGCGGGTGACCGGATGTACGGCACGAAATAATTTTGACAAAGTTTGCCAAACTGTGCCATTCTCTTGCGAAAGGAGAGCATGGCAATGGCAACGATGAACATTTCACTTCCCGAGCAAATGAAGGAATGGGTGGAAGCCCAAACCGCTGACGGGCGCTATAGCAATTCGAGTGATTACGTGCGGGATTTGATCCGGAAAGAGCAGATCAAGGCGGAGAAAATTGCGCATTTGCAAATGCTTTTGGATGAGGGAATTGCCAGCGGACCGGGGAAGATGACAAAGGAAGAGCTGCGTCAATCTGCTATCGAATATGCGCTGTCCCGACAAAATAGCAGAAGCGCCAGCAACTGATGGCTTACAGCCTGGGAGACAGTGCAGAACAGGACGTGCGCGAACTATTTGCTTATGGAATGGATATGTTTGGCCTACGGCAAGCGAATATCTATTTTGACCAATTGCATGAGATTTTTGACAAAATTGATAACGCGCCGCTTTCCGGCCGCCTTCGCAAAGAATTTAGCAATCCGATTAGGGCGCACCAGTTTAGATCGCATTTGATTTTTTATGTGCTGGACAATGATGATGTCAAAATCATCCGTATTTTGCACAGCCGCACTGATTGGCAAAATCACGGCGAGTGGTTCTAAGCTCGCCTCACACCGACCACTTCGCCCTTTCTTTTGAATGTATCGGCGTGGATAAATACCGCGCCTTGGTCTCGGCATCCAAATCCATGCGGTTCCACGTTTGGTTCATTTCGATGATCGGTAGCTTGATGCCTTCATAGGGCACTAGCGTCAGCACATCACCAGTGGATACCGGGCCACCCGCTAAGACGCGGCAATAGATGCCGGGGCGGTTGGCGGCCAAAAACTTTTTGACGAACAGCTTATCGTCCATCCGCGCCGCAAAAGTCCGGCAGGGAATGCGCGGCGACGTGACTTCCAAATTAAGCGAACCAAGCGTGAAACGATCGCCGATGCAGATGTTGCCGCTTTCGAGATTTTCTACGGTAAGATTTTCGCCAAATGTGCCTGCGTCCAGCGCGTGGCCAATTTCGCTTGCCCAATAGTTATAATCCGGCACGCCGTAGACATAGACTGCTTGGTCTAGCCCGCCATGATGTTTGGTATCGCAAATCGCATCGTCCTTGAGCCCATAAGGCCCGATTTCCACGGCGCTGATTTGCGGCTTTTTGAAAATGCCAGTGATGCCGGGCGTCGTGTGCTCGAACGGCGTTGCCGTTCCCACATTAACCGAGACAATTTTATACATCCGATTCATCTCCTGTTAACCATTGAACAATTCCATGCGCTGCGCTTAACCATACGGTCAATTGATTTTGCAATTATGGGACGAGAAAAGCGGAGCGTGGCATGAACAAGTTAATTGTGGCAGTGTTTGCATTGATGGCACTTGCATCGGCGATGCCTTCACTTGTGAGCAGTAACGGCAAACTCGAAAGCAGTACCAAATCCACGCAAAAAAATGTGATGGACAATGCAGAGCCAGTCTCGGTTAGCACTGCCCCCGGCGAGGCTCACCTGAAGGCCAACGATCAAGGCCATTTTATCGCCGACTTCAAGATGAACGGGCGCACTGTGACAGCGCTGGTGGACACAGGCGCGAGTATGGTGGCGATCAACAAATCTACAGCCCGCAAGCTGGGTATCAATGTTTCGCCGAGCGATTTCAAATATGAAGTGAACACTGCCAATGGCAAGACCAAGGTGGCAGGGGTGATCATTCGCGAAATCACCATCGGGCGCGTGAAGGTGCGCGATGTTGAGGCGGCTGTCATGGACGACAAGGCGCTGGATGGCACGCTTTTGGGCATGACATTTTTGAAGCAGCTACGCAGCTTTGGTGTGACCGACGGCGAACTGGTTTTGAAGCAATAGTCAGCCGATACGCCGACTAATCACTTCGTGCTTCACTGGTTTTTTATCCCCGATGCTATAGGCAGCAATAATTTGCGCCCTCGCCTGTTCTGCGGCCTCAATGCTGCGGGCACGAACAAGGCCGAGTGGCTCGCCAACTTGTACTTCTGCGCCAATGGGCAACAGTCCAGTCATGCCAACCGCATGGTCGATTTTGTCTTCCGGCCGCGTGCGCCCGCCGCCGAGTGCTACGACTGCTAAACCAATATCGCGGGTTAGCGTGGCGCTTACGAAACCAGCTTGCGGTGATGGCACAGGGATGATGATTGGTGCCTTCGGCAAATAGCTGTCTGGCTTTTCGATAAAGTCATTTGGCCCGCCCAGCGCCGCTACCATGCGGCCGAATATATCTGCCGCTTTGCCACTGTTCAGCGCCGCACTTGCCTGTTCAAGCCCCTGCTTGGGCGTGGCCGCCAGACCTGTGCTCACCAGCATTTCCGCAGCAAGTGCCAATGTGACTTCCTCCAACCGCGCATCGCGCTTGCCGGTGAGAAATTCGACGGCGTTTTTCACCTCAACGGCATTGCCTGCAGCGCTCGCCAGTGGCTCGCTCATGTCGGTGATGAGCGCCGTGGTCTTGAGCCCCGCGCCATTGGCGACAGCGACCAGGCTCTCGGCAAGTTTGATGGCATCCTTGGATTTGGCCATGAAGGCGCCATTGCCGGTTTTCACATCCAGCACCAGCGATTGCAGTCCGGCAGCGAGTTTTTTGGAGAGGATGGACGCCGTGATGAGCGGGATGGATTCGACCGTCGCGGTCACATCGCGGATGCCGTAAACGCGCTTGTCGGCGGGGGCCAAATCCGCCGTCTGGCCGATAATGGCGGTACCGATTTCGCGCGTGACTTTGCGAAACAGTGCATTGTCGGGCTGCGTGGTGTAGCCGGGGATTGCATCCATTTTATCCAGCGTGCCACCGGTATGGCCAAGGCCGCGACCAGAAATCATCGGCACGAACGCGCCGCAGGCGGCCACGATGGGCGCGAGCATGAGAGAGACATTGTCGCCGACGCCGCCTGTGGAATGCTTATCCACCACGGGGCCGGGAAGGTCTGACCAATCCAGCACCGTGCCGCTGTCGCGCATGGCAAGCGTTAGCGCCACTGCCTCATCTCGCTCCATGCCGTTGAAGAAAACCGCCATGGCGAACGCTGCAATCTGGCCTTCGGTTACGCCACCGCTGGTCACACCCTTGATGAAGAACGCGATCTCATTTGCCGAAAGCCTACCGCCATCGCGCTTGGCGCGGATGATTTCTTGCGGCAGCATTAGTAGGCCGATTTCACGGTATTGGCCGTACCATTCAGCGCGGCCAAAATATCATCTAACAGGCCGGATGCACCGAAGCGGAAGGTCTTGGGTGAGGCCCAGTCCGATCCCATAATTTGGTCGGCAAGCGCCAGGTAAGAGGCTGCATCCTCCACTGTGCGGATGCCGCCTGCGGGCTTGAAGCCCACATCGCGGCGGCCGCTGGCTTTGATGGCAGTCAGCATCGTTTCGGCGGATGCCAGCGAGGCGTTGACCTGCACTTTACCCGTCGATGTTTTGAGGAAATCCGCACCCTCTTCGATGGCGAGTTCAGAGGCCGACTTCACCAGCTTTTGCTCGCGCAGTTCGCCGGTTTCGAGGATAACTTTGAGTAGTGCGCGGCCTGAACAAACCGAGGCGATGATGGCGATCATTTCGCCCGCCACATCACGCTCGCCCTTTTTGAAAGCGCGGTAGGGGAACACGAGATCAATTTCGTCTGCGCCATCCTTGATGGCTTTTTCGGTTTCCATCACCACGGGTGCGGCGTCTTCATCGCCATCGGGAAAGTTCACAACAGTGGCGATTTTGATGCCAGAACCTGCCAGCAATGGCTTTGCGCCTTTGACGAAGCGCGGCCAAATGCAGATGGCGGCGACCTTGCCAAAAGGCGTCACGGCTTTTTGGCAGAGCGTCGCCACAGCATCGGCGGACGAATGTGCATTTAGATCAGTCAGATCCATCAGCGCCAGTGCGCGGCGGGCGTCGTCTTGGCGGCTCATAGTATATTTCCGATCGCGGCTTTGATAATTTTGGCAAGGCGCTGGCCGCCAAGCGGGGCCATTTCCTTGGTCTCGTGATGCGAGATTTCATTGCCTGTCATGCCAGCGGCATAGTTGGTGATGACGGAACAGGCGGCCACTTTCATCTCCAAAAAGCGCGCCAAAATCACTTCCGGCACCGTGGACATGCCGACAGCGTCCGCGCCGACAATGCGGGCCATTTTAATCTCGGCTGGGGTTTCAAACGACGGGCCGGAGAACCACATGTAAACGCCCTTGGATATTTTCACATCAACCTTGGCCGCCGCTGCTTCCAGTGCGTTTCGCATGTCGGCATCGTAGGCATTTGTGAGGCCGACAAAACGGCGGTCGGTAGGCTCGCCGAACAGCGGGTTGGAGCCGGAGAAATTGATGTGGTCCTCAATAATCATCACCGAGCCGGGCGGCATATCCTGGCGCACGGAGCCTGCGGCATTGGTCAAAAGCAGGTGGGTGATGCCGATGGCGGACAGGGTTTCGAGAACGGGGCGCATTGCGCCAGCATCGGCACGTTCATAATAATGCACGCGGCCTGCCAGCACCAAGACGGGCACGCCAGAAACATAGCCCGCCACGATTTCACCAGCATGACCGGAAACGCCGCCCTGCGGAAAGCCCG
This sequence comes from Phyllobacteriaceae bacterium, assembly GCA_043744175.1. Taxonomy (GTDB): domain Bacteria; phylum Pseudomonadota; class Alphaproteobacteria; order Rhizobiales; family Rhizobiaceae; genus JANMEX01. The sequence continues at coordinate 22,150 of JAYTVD010000213.1, read as the reverse complement.
GCAAATCCTTGTAGGGAATGCGGATGGGTTGTTCGATTTCGCTCACAAACCCGCCAAGGCCAGAGCCCAGCACCATGGCAATGCGCGGGGCAAAGCCATTGAGTTTTTTGATGAGGGGTTGGACAGCTACGTTCACTTTAATGTATCTCCATCGAAGCCGCGCGGGAAAATTTCGCCCATTGTCAGCGCTTCGATTATGCCTGTTTCATCACATAGATAGAGTTTGGTGGACGGTTTGGCAAATTCTGCCAGCCTCTGGCGGCAACCGCCGCAGGGCGTGCATTTTGCCATTTTTTCTGCGACCACGCAGATTTCCGCAATCTCGCCGCCGCCGCCCATCACGTAATGTCCGAGCATGGTAGCTTCCGCGCACCAGCCTTCGGGGTATGAGGCAACTTCGATGTTACAGCCGGAATAGATGCGGCCATCCGTGGTGCGCAGCGATGCGCCGACGGGGAATTTGGAATAGGGCGAATGGGTTTTCTGCATGGCGGACCATGCGGCATCAAACAGATCGCGCGGGCCGACGTCCATGATTATCTTTCCTTCACATAGGCAACGCCGCCAGCCTTTGGCGGAATGGCTTTGCCGATAAAGCCCGCCAGCAAAATGACAGTGAGAATATAAGGCGAGGCGGTGATGAGCTGTACGGGAACATCCCAGCCAAGGCCGGGAATTTTTGCGCCCTGTAACGGAATAGCAACCGCTTCCAGAAAGCCGAACAGCAGGCATGCACCAAGCGCACCAACTGGATTCCACTTGGCAAAAATCAGCGCGGCGAGCGCGATGAAGCCGCGTCCGGCAGACATATTGGGCGAGAAGTTAGCCGACTGGGCAATGGCCAGATAGCTGCCCGCAAGGCCTGCAAAAATGCCGCAAATGATGACGCCGGAATAGCGCAGGCGCGTGACGCTGATGCCCGCCGTATCCACCGCGGCGGGGTTTTCACCCACCGCGCGAAGGCGCAGGCCAAAGCGGGTGCGGAACACGAGCCACCATGTGAGCGGCACAGCGGCAAAGGCGATATAGACCAGAATATTATGGCCGGAGATAAGCTCGCTATAGATCGGGCCTATGACTGGCACATCATGCAAGGCTTCGCTAAACGGCAGATGGATCGGCTGGAAGCGTGCTTCAGGTACCAATTGCGGCGTCTTGCCGCCCTGCTGATACCAGGCTTTGCCGAGCAGTGTTGTGAGACCTGCAGCCAGAAAGTTGATGGCAACGCCGGAGACAATCTGGTTTCCGCGCTGGGTGATGGAGGCAAAGCCGTGCAACAGGGAGAAGACTACGCCGGTGGCAATCGCCGCCAAAAGTCCGGCCCATGGCGAGCCGGTGGCAGACGCCACCGCACCAGCGGAGAAGGCGGCAAACAGCATTTTGCCTTCGATGCCAATGTCAAAAACGCCGGAGCGTTCAGAATATAGGCCACCAAGGCAGCAGAGCAAAATCGGCACTGTGAGGCGGATGGTTGAGGCCAATACGGAAACGAAGAAGGTGAAATCCATGATTAGTCTCCCTCAACCGCTGGCACAAAAAGGCGCACAAAGAACGGGCGGAACAGATTTTCCAACGCGCCCGCAAACAAGATAACCAGCGCCTGAATGACCAAAATCATATCGCGCGAGATGGCAGGAATGGCGAAGGATAATTCCGCGCCGCCTTGATAAAGCGCGCCAAACAACATTGCGGATAGCACCACGCCGACGGGATGCGAGCGGCCCATGAGCGCGACCGCAATGCCGACAAAACCAGCGCCGGCAACAAAATCCAACTCCAGCTTATGCCCGCCGCCCATAATGGTGTTGACGGACATCAACCCCGCCAGCGCGCCGGAAATCAGCATCGTCAAAATGATAACGCGCGTGGCGGAGATACCGGCGTAGGACGCCGCTGTCGGGTTAAGCCCGAAGGCGCGCATCTCATAGCCAAACTTGGTACGCCATATCAAAACCCACACCAGCCATGCCGCGATGAGCGACAAGATGAAGGTGAGGTTGGCTGGCGCGGAGCCGGACTTGATGCCGAACGCTTCAAATATTTGCCCCAAGCGCGGGATGAATGCGCCTGAGTCAAATGGCCGTGTGCCCGGCCCCATCGCGCCGACGGGCTTCAAGACTTTGAGCATATAGACCATCAGCGACGAGCCGATGAAATTGAACATAATGGTGGTAATAACCACATGGCTGTCGCGCTTGGCTTGCAGCCATGCGGGGATCAGCGCCCAGAGCGCACCGAAGAGCATGGAGGCGATGATGGCAACTGGCGCTGTGACATACCAAGGGCAAATTTTATCGAGCGCGAGACACACCAGCGCCACCCCAAGCCCCGCCACATAGGCCTGCCCCTCGCCGCCAATGTTAAACAGGCCAGCATGAAAAGCGACGGCGACGGCCAGCCCTGTGAAGATGAAACTGGTGGCATAAAACAGCGTGTAGAAAATATTGTTGACCGAGCCGAACGCACCTTTGAACAGAATGCCGACGGCGGTGAGTGGGTTTTCGCCGATGAACAGAACGACGAGACCGGCGATAAGAAAGCCCGCAATCACGTTCGTAATCGGCATCAAGCCGATATCAACCCAGCGCGGCAGTTTGGCAAAAGGTGTGCTCATTCTGCGGCCTCTTTCCTGTTAATTCCGGCCATCAGCAATCCGATCTCGCCCTCGTCTGCATCGGGCGAAACTTCGCCGACGATGCGCCCTGCAAACATCACCAAAACACGGTCTGCCAGCGAGCGGATTTCATCGAGCTCCACGGACACGAGCAGGATTGCCTTGCCTGCATCGCGCATCGCTATGAGTTGTTTATGGATAAATTCAATTGCGCCAATATCGACGCCGCGCGTGGGCTGGCCGACGAGCAACAGTTTCGGGTCGCGTTCCATCTCGCGGGCGAGTACAATTTTCTGCTGATTGCCACCGGAGAAATTTGCGGTCTTCAGGCGGCAATTATCGGGGCGAATATCGAATTTGGTGATCTTCACCAGCGCATCTTTGCGCACTTTATCGGGGCTTAAGAACGGTCCGTCGCCATAAAGCGGCGAGCGGTGATAGCCGAGAATAGCGTTCTCGTTTTCCTCAAACGGCAGCACGAGGCCCATGTGGTGACGGTCTTCAGGCACATGGGCCACACCCCGTTCGCGCATTTTCGCGGGGTCGGCCTCGTGGATCGGATCAATAGTTTCGCCGGAGATGATGAACTTTCCGGCAAAGGCTTTTTCGATGCCCGCCAGCGCTGCCAACAGCTCGGATTGGCCATTGCCGGAAACGCCTGCAATGCCGACGATTTCGCCGTCGCGCACGTTGAACGACACATTATCCACCCGCGCCACGCCCCACTCGTCTTTGACAGTGAGGTTTGAAACGCTGAGGCGCTCCTCGCCGGGTTTGGCCGGACCTTTATCCACCTCAAGCAGCACGCGCCGACCGACCATAAGTTCCGCCAGCGCTTCGGGGCTGGTTTCGGATGTCTTCACCGTCGCCACCATTTCGCCGCGCCGCATGACGGAAACGCTATCGGTAATCGCCATGATTTCGCGCAGCTTATGCGTAATCAGCAAAATGTTTTTGCCCTGATTTTTCAGCTGGCGCAAAATGTTGAACAGATGGTCGGCCTCGGCAGGCGTCAACACGCCCGTTGGCTCATCCAAAATCAGCGTGTCAGCGCCGCGTGTCAGGGCTTTCAAAATTTCCACACGTTGTTGCAGCCCGACGGGCAAGTCCTCAATCAGCGCATCGGGGTCAACTTCCAGCTCATAATCATCGGAGAGTTTTTTTAGCGCCACGCGCAGTTTTGCCTCGCCGCCAGTGAGCGTCGCGCCGCCTTCCGCGCCGAGCATGATGTTTTCTAGCACCGAGAAATTATCCACCAGCATGAAATGCTGATGCACCATGCCGATGCCGGACTTGATGGCATCTTGGCTGGAGCGGATGTGAACCGGTTTGCCATTGATGTGGATTTCGCCGGAATCGGCGCTGTAAAAGCCATATAAAATGGACATCAGCGTAGATTTGCCCGCGCCGTTTTCGCCAATCACGCCGTGGATGGAGCCTTTGGCGACCTTCAAATTGATATTTTTGTTGGCATGAACCGCGCCGAAGCGCTTGTCGATGGCGATGAGCTCAATTGCGGGCACGTCATCTTTCGCGGGAGTTGCCACTTTCGCCATTTATACCACGCCCCCGAACTCATTATTTTTATCAGTCAGTCAAAATTTCTTAAATCCAAGCTATCACGGCAAATGCCATGTGCAACAGGCTTTGCAAGTAATTCTCCACGCCATTCTCGACTATTGCCCAAAGGCGGGGTAAAACACGGCATGGCTGACGAAACCGAAAACCGTTTGATTGATTTGGAAACCATTGCCACCCATCAGGCGAAGGTGATTGAGGAATTGTCGGCGCTTGTTGCTGACCAGTGGCAGACGATCGACAAGATGCAAAAAAAGCTGGAAGCGCTGATAACGCGCTTTCATTCGTTTGAAGATCAAGCCGCGCCTCTGCCTGAGAATACCAAGCCGCCACATTGGTAACGGCCATCACCGTCATCCTCGGGCCGCGTTGCGGAGCCGGGGATCCAGAGGTGTGACGACGGTAGATATAGCGAGATAGACGAGGGCATGAGCTCAAGTTTCGTTCGCCCTCCGCTCTGGATTCCGGCTCTGCGCTGCGCTTGGCCGGAATGACGGCCTTTTCGGCGGCCAACTCCTTAAAAATTCCCTTTGAAACATAGTTAATCAAGTGTTAGCCCTCTGCGATTATGAATGGGGCAATCATTTTTGATTTGCGGGGATTTCATGCGTCTAAAATCTATTTTGTCAGCCGTTGCCTTGGTCGGTCTTATGGCGGTAACCGGCTGTTCTACCGTTGGCAGCTCAATGTTTCCACGCTCCAGCTATGGGGCGGTTTCTGATGGCGGCTATGCCATTCCCACTGTGCCACTTGGCAAGGTGAACGCCAGCTTCCAGCGCCAGACTGTTGATTACGCCACCAAGGAAAAGGCCGGCACCATCATCGTCGAAACCGGCGAGCGGCATCTTTATTTCGTGCTCGGCGGCGGCAAGGCTGTGCGCTATGGCATCGGCGTTGGCAAGGCGGGCTTTGAATGGGCAGGTACGGCGCGCATCGGCATGAAGCGCGAATGGCCGATGTGGACACCGCCAAAAGAAATGATCGGCCGTCGTCCGGATTTAGCTAAATTTGCTGATGGCATGGAGCCGGGCATTAAAAACCCGCTCGGCGCGCGCGCCATGTACCTCTTCAACAAAAGCGGCGACATGGGCTACCGCCTGCACGGCACACCGGAATGGTGGTCCATCGGCAAAGCGATGTCATCCGGCTGCATCCGCCTTATCAATCAAGACGTGATTGATTTGTATAACCGCGCTGAGGTTGGCGCGAAGGTTATTGTTAGGTAGGGTTTTGGGATTGAGACGTGAACCCGCTGGATGCTGATGTGTCTGGCGGGTTTTTTGTTAGGGAGGGTTTTGCAATCATACTTGCTTTACAGGCTCAATATCGCAATCTAAATTTCAATTCCAAAACCTGTGGATTAAACGATGAGTTTCTGGCGAACGGTTGCTTACAAAATAGCGAACAGCAGGGTTTTCCTGATACTTGGGACCGTGTATTTTGTAGCATACTTATATGCTTTTACGCGATATATTTTTAAAGCGAAGTCATATCAATTTGGTATGATATTTTTTTCTTTTCTTTTTATGTCGATTATTTATAGATTTTTGCGTAGAAATATAAGAGACGAAATTTTTAAACCTATATTACATTATAATAACGACGTTGAATTCCAAAATCAAATCATAGAATTTAAAAAACGATACAAATTAGATTTCTACATTTTAATAAACGTCTTAGTCTTATTTGTTTTTTCAATTTCTATGTCTGTTACTTTATCATTCTTATATAATCTATATTTTTTAGAAAATATTTGACATTAGACTGCCGTCAGCGCGTCAACCAAAATTCGCTTTAGGGAGTCAAATGGGGTGATTTTCGAGAACCGGAGCGGAGCGTACGTTGGTACGTGAGCACCGTAAGCGCAGAAAATTACACCAGTTGGCCGCTAAAGCGTATTTTCGTTGATGCGCTTAAATCTGCTCAACTTGCTGCACTTCAGGCACAAAATGCTTCAGCAAATTCTGGATGCCGTGCTTCAAAGTTGCCGTGGATGACGGGCAGCCGGCGCAGGCACCTTTCATGGTCAGGAACACTGTGCCATCGCGGAAGCCTTTGAAGGTGATGTCGCCGCCGTCTTGGGCGACGGCAGGACGCACGCGGCTTTCGAGCAGTTCTTTGATGGTGACGACGATATCCGTATCGGCCTCATTATAAAACTCGCCGTCGGTGTTGGTGTCAGAGGCAATCGCGGACGCCGCCATAACAGGCAGGCCAGCCATGAAATGCTCCATGATGGTGCCAAGCACGGCTGGCTTCAGGTGCTGCCATTCTGGGCCGTCTGCTTTAGTCACGGTCACAAAATCATGGCCGAAGAACACGCCGGTGACGCCCGGAATATCAAACAGCGCGGCTGCCAGAGGTGAGCGCTCGCCAGCGTTTGCGGCGTCGCGGAAATCTTCTGTGCCTTCGGGGATGACGACTTTGCCCGGCAAGAATTTCAATGTTGCTGGGTTTGGTGTGGCTTCGGTCTGGATGAACATTTTATAAACTCCTCCGGTTCAAGGCCGGTGTGTTTTTTGAATTAGAATATTTCTAACATAGGCCGATTGCGCGTCTCGTTCAAGGCAAGAAATCTGATCAGCCTGTCAGGCAATGGAAATAATATCCGCATCGGTCAGCGAGTGCGGAATGATGGTCACGGGGATTGGAAACGCGCCCGCGCGGCCTGCGATGGATTGAACCAGCGGGCCGGGGCCTTCCTTTGCGCCGCTTGCGGCCAGAATTAAAATTGCGATGTCCTGATCTTCGTCAATCAGCTTATGGATTTGCTCGACCAGTATGCCCTCGCGAATGACCACTTCCGGCTCGCTGCCATAGGTCTCGCGCATGTGGGTGACGTGGCGGGCCAGAGCCATGTCGGCACGCGCCTTGGCCTCGGCGCGCATGATTTTTTCGACGCCCATAAACTGCTGAAAGTCAGCCGATTCAATGACATAGAGCAAAACCAGCACGCCGCCCGTGGTCTTGGCACGGCGTGAGGCATAGGCGACTGCGCGTTCACATTCCGGTGTTTCATCAACAACGGCGAGGAATTTGCGGCGGTGGCCGGTTTCATGACTGAGACGTTTTGATACCATTTAGCCCTTGTGCCATTCAATTTGCGGGCAGGCAAGATGATTTCAAGACTGCAACATGCCCAAAATATCCTTCACATCGCGCATTGTTTTTTGCGCAATCACGCCCGCACGCTCGCCGCCATCTTTTAGCACGGCGTCAATATGGGAAGGGTCCGCCATCAGGCGGCGCATTTCATTGGCGATGGGCGCAAGCTTGGCCACCGCGACATCGGCCAATGCTGGCTTGAATGTTGAGAACTGCTGGCCGCCAAAGTCCGCCAAAATATCAGCCTTGGAGACATCCATAAGGGCGGCATAGATGCCGACCAGATTGTCCACTTCGGGACGGTCTTTGAGGCCTTCCACTTCGGAGGGAATTGCCAACGCATCGGTCGTGGCGCGGCGGATTTTCTTGGATATCGTGTCCTCGTCGTCAGTCAAATTAATGCGCGACAAATCCGAGAGATCAGACTTCGACATTTTCTTGGTGCCATCGCGCAGCGACATCACGCGGGTTGCCGGGCCTTCGATGATCGGCTCAGTGAGCGGGAAATAGCCGTTGACCGTGTTGTCGCCCGCTTGCATTTCGACGCCCAAACTAAGCTCGGCAATGCGGCCGGAAAAGTCATTGTTGAACTTCTGCGCAATATCCCGCGCCAATTCCAAATGCTGCTTTTGATCATCGCCCACCGGCACATGTGTGCCGCGATAGACCAGAATATCCGCTGCCATCAGCGCCGGATAGGCAAACAGGCCGACAGACGCATTCTCGCGGTCCTTGCCTGCCTTTTCTTTGAACTGCGTCATGCGCGACAACCAGCCCATGCGGGCGATGCAATTGAAAATCCATGCAAGTTCCGCATGTTGCGGCACGCGGCTTTGGTTGAAAACGATGTGCTTTGTGGGATCAATACCCGACGCAATAAACGCCGCCGTCACTTCGCGGATGGATTTGGACAATTCCTTCGGGTCTTGCGGCACGGTGATGGCATGCAAATCCACGACGCAATAGATGCAATTGCTGGTGTTTTGTAAAGCAACGAATTTGCGGATTGCGCCCAGATAATTGCCAAGGTGGAGATTGCCAGTCGGCTGAACGCCGGAAAATACGAGCGGGGTAAACTGTGTCATGTCAGGTCCAACTGCTGATGGAGGGCGGTTAATTTCGGCGTTCTATGAACGAAGGTGGCGCTTCAATCAAGCGCCATCGTCACTTGGCACAGTGGGCTTGGCAGAGCCGCGCTTCAAGCTGCGGCGCAGCATACCGAAATCTGCGCCGCCGATGGCAAAGGCGCTCGTGAAATAGACCAGCATGGAAAGGCCGATGAGACCGAGCAGCACTGGCACTTGTTTCAGGACGGGCGTTGCGGGCTGGAGATATGAGCTGACATAGGTGGATGCCACTTGCACCACGCCTGCCATGATGGCGGCGGAGATCAACAGGCGGATGATGCGCGAACCCAGCGCTTTGTCCCAAATCCAATGGCCGCGCTTCAAGAGCGTTGTGAACAGCAGCAGCACGGTCAGCCAGCCGGAAACAGTGGCAGCGGTGGCAATGCCACGCTCGGAGAAGAAGGGAAATAGCGAGACGGCGAGCGCACAGTTTACCGCCACTGAAATCATGGTGAAACGCATCGGCGTCTTAGTATCTTCGCGAGCGAAAAAACCGGGCGTCAGCGCTTTAATCATCACAAAGCCGGGCAGGCCCAATCCGTAAATTGCCAGTGTGGAGGCGACGTTGGCGGTCATGGCGGGCGTGAACGCGCCGTGCTCGAACACCACGCGGATTAGCTCATCCGACAGCACCCAGATGGCAGCAGCGGCGGGAAGCGTGAGGAACAGCACAAATTCCATCGAGCGGTTTTGGATGTTGTTGGCCTCCACCTCGCGACCGCCGCGCAGCGCGCGCGATAGTTCCGGCAGCAGCACAACACCAACCGCAATGCCGACCACACCGAGCGGCAGCTGATAGAGCCTGTCCGCAAATTGCAGTGCCGAAATCGCGCCGTCTTTGCCCGATGCAATCATCTGGCCGATGAGTTGGTTAATCTGTGTCACCCCGCCCGTAACAGCCGCCGGAAAGGCCAACCACAGCAGGCGCTTCACATTTGTCGTCAAGCGCGGGCGCTTGAACCTAAGAGACATGCCCGCGTGGCGCACGCCAGCGTAAAGCACGCCCATTTGCAAAATACCGGCAATCAGCACAGCGTAGGAAAGATAAAGCGCTGTGGTTCTCGCCTCGGTTCCGAACCAGATGGAATAGCCGAGCGCGGCGATCATCATCATATTGAGAAACACCGGCGCTATTGCCGCGGCGAAGAAATGATGCAGCGAGTTAAGCATCCCGCTCAGCATCGCGGTCAGCGACATGCACATCAAATAGGGAAACATTATCAGCGCCATTTGATAGGTGGCGGCGTATTTTTCGGAACCTGAATCAAAGCCCGGCGCAATGATGGTTTTGACGATCAGCGGCATCGCCAGCTCCATCACGATGGTGAGCAGCATCAGCACCGTGAACAAAACACCGAACACTTCTTCCGAAAAACGCTTGGCGGCATCCTTGCCGCCTGCCTCAATCTCGCGGGCAAACAGCGGCACGAAGGCGGCGTTGAATGCGCCTTCGGCAAACAGGCGGCGAAACAGGTTGGGAAATACAAATGCGGCGTAGAACGCATCCGCCATTGGCCCCGTGCCGAGCGCGGTGGCCATCAGTGTTTCGCGCGCGAAGCCGAAGAAGCGGCTGACAAGCGTGGAGCCACCGACTGTCGCGAATTTCTTAACCAGACTCATGTTGTGGCTCCATAAGAATTGGCCGATGCGCGCGTCGCCTGACTCTCCCCAGCCGTCATTCCGGACAAGCGCAGCGCACATCCGGAATCCAGAGCTGAGGCCGTGGTAACTGTTAAAGCAGGTGGACACAGTGAACGATTGCTTTGACCGCTATGGCGGACACCTAGCCAATATCCACCTCTGGATTCCGGATGCGCGCTACGCTTGTCCGGAATGACGGGACCGCAAGGGATGTTCCCGGCAATGAAACTCTTCATGCGGCAACTCTTTCCGGCGTCGGCAACAGCGCAATCAGGCGCTTGATAATCGCGCTTTCACGCGGGACGGTGGTGATTTTATGGCCCACCAAGTCAGTCACATAAAACACGTCTATTACTTTTTCGCCAAAGGTGGTGACGTGGGCCGAGGCAATATCCAAATTCAGCGCGGAAATGCCTGCGGTGATTTCGGATAGCAGGCCGGGCCGGTCCAGCCCCTCGATTTCGATAACCGTAAATTTGTCCGACAGCGTGTTGTTAATATCCACGCGCGGCTCGATGCGAAACGCTTGCGCATTGCGTCGTGGCTTGGCGCGGCGCGCCAGCATTTCTGGCAGACGCACTTTGCCGGACAGCATGTCCTCAATCATGCGGCTCACCGTCTTGGCGCGGCGTTCCTCGTCTTCACTGCGGTCAAATTCTCTGGAGATCAAAATCGTGTCGAGCGCGCGGCCATCCGCCGTGGTGAAAATCTGCGCATCCACAATGTTCGCGCCAGCGGCTGCGCAGGCTCCAGCGATGATCGACAAGAGACGTGGATGATCGGGTGCCAATACGGTGATTTCGGTAATGCCTTCAAAGGCGTGGGTCTTAATCATCGTATCCAGTTTGCGGCCCGCCTTGTCGGCATCCAGAATGAATTTAGCATGGCGGATTTGGTCATCGAGCGAAACTGTCAGCAGATAGTTAGGATAATGCAGGGCTGAGAGTTTGGCAGCGGTTGCTTCCGATTGGCCCAGAAGTGCGGTGGCCAATATGCGCCGTGCTTCCTCCGTGCGCTCGCGGCGCGGCACTTCGGAAAAACCGCCGGTGAGGAAAATCTCGGTTTCGTAAAACAGCGTGCGCAACAGCTGGCCTTTCCAGCCATTCCACACGCCGGGACCGACGGCGCGGATATCGCAGACTGTCAAAATCAACAACATTTTCAAACGGTCGAGCGATTGCACTTTTTCGGCAAAATCCAGAATGGTTTTGCGGTCGTTCAAATCGCGCGACTGTGCGACCATGCTCATGGTGAGATGCTCTTCGATGAGCCAAGCCACCGTCTCCGTCTCGCCAACGGAGAGGCCAAAGCGCGGGCAAAGTTTGCGGGCAATTTTTGCGCCCGCAATTGAATGATCCTCCGGCATCCCCTTGGCAATGTCGTGGAGCAGGAGCGCAATGTACAAAAGTTTGCGCTCGTCTTTCAATGACGGCAGCAGCGTTGCGGCCAGCGGGTGATCCTTGGCAAGCTCACCTTTTTCAATGCCCGATAGGATGCCGACGCTGCGCAGCAAATGCTCGTCCACGGTATAGTGATGATACATGTTAAACTGCATCATGGCGACAATTTTGCCGAACTCCGGCACGAAGCGGCCCAGCACGCCCGCCTCATTCATCCGGCGCAGCGCCATTTCGGCATTGGTCTCAGATGTCACAATATCCACGAAAAGCTGGTTGGCCTCGCGGTTAGTGCGCAGCTCCGGCCCGATGAGACGCAGCGAGCGTGTAACGGCGCGCATGGCATCGGGGTGAAATTCCAGCCCTAACCTGTCCACCAAATGGAACAGGCGGATGAGATTTACCGGATCTTTATCAAACGCGTCCGGCGATGCAATATTGATGCGGTGATATTCAATAACAAAATCCGGATAGCCGGAAATCTTCTTCACGCGACGCGAAAAGGTCGAGAATATTTTCGTCAGCCCCGGCACGGATTTCGCCTGCACTTCTTCCAGCGCTGAACAAAGAATGCGGGTTAGGTCGCCGACGTCTTTGGCGATCAGAAAATAGTGTTTCATGAAGCGTTCGACTGGAGACAAGCCCGGCTGCTCACGGTAGTTCAGCCGCGCCGCGATGTCGCGCTGGATATCGAACGACAGGCGCTCCTCGCCCTTGCCGGTTTGGAAGTGCATGTGGCAGCGCACCGCCCAGAGAAAATCATCCGCCTTGCTAAAGCGCATAAACTCATCACTAGTAAAAACACCTTTGCCGACTAACTCCGCTCCGGTTTTCACGCGGTAATAATATTTGGCAATCCAGAACAGGGTCTGCAGATCGCGCAGGCCGCCCTTACCCTCTTTGACATTCGGCTCCACCAGATAACGGGATTCGCCCTGCCGCTCGTGGCGTTGGTCGCGTTCGGTCAGCTTGGCTTGGATGAACTCCGGCCCTGTGCCTTTGACGATTTCATAGTCGAAGCGCTGCATCAAAATTTCAAAAACACCCTCGTCGCCAAGGATGAGACGCGCTTCGAGAATCGCCGTGCGCACCGTAATGTCAGATCTTGCCATACGGATTGAATCATCCACGCTGCGCGTGGCATGGCCAACCTTCAGGCCTAAATCCCAAAGCGTATAGAGAATGAATTCGATGACCTGCGTGCTCCAAGGCGTTTGCTTCCATGGCATCAAAAACAGCAGGTCAATATCCGATCCCGGTGCCAGCGTCCCGCGCCCGTAACCGCCGACAGCTAGCACGGCGATGCGCTCGCCCGATGACTGGCTCGATAGGGGATAGACTTGAGTGCTCGCAAAGTGGAACAGCGCCGTGATGATGCCATCCATCAGGCCGGACAGGCGGGACGCGCAGATCAATCCGCCGCCGTCCTTGAGCAGCATCGCCTCCGCCTGGTGACGACCATGCGCCAATGCGTCTTTGAATATCTCAACAACTTTTGGCCGCAAGGTGATTGCGTCCGCTGTTGTGCCCATAGCGGGAGCCACCTCATCAAGCCGCGCGTTGAGTGCAGGGACGTCGATGATCTCATCAAGTTTTAAGGCGTGCGGCATTCGTTATTCCAGCGTCAATCCAGGTCCGGTCTATAAACGGATTCGCCATTAAGAGAAATGGAAACCTCGATTGAACATCGCACAGCTTTCGGGTGCTTGCCGTATCATCTCTGGGCGGTCTCTGGGCGTTTGCCGACCGTTTCCCGATCACACTTTGGAGAGTGATTTGAGGCGGTATAAAGCCTCCAACGCTTCGCGTGGCGACAGCTCATCGGGGTTGATATTTGTCAGTTCCGAGAGGATTGGATTGCTGGCCGAAACCGGCTCCGGTGCTTTGCGGACAATGGCTGAAAACAGCGGCAGATCATCAATCAAACGATTGGCTTTGCCCGCGCTATCACCTGTTTCCAGCTGCGCCAAAACGGCCTTGGCCCGCTCCACCACTGCCTCCGGCAGGCCTGCCAGCCTGGCCACCTGCACACCGTAAGAACGGTCTGCTGAACCCTTGCCAACCTCATGCAAAAACACCACGTCGCCGTGCCATTCCTTCACCCGCATGGTGACGCTTGAAATGCGCGGCAGCTTTGCCGAAAGCGCTGTAAGCTCATGAAAATGCGTGGCAAATAGCGCGCGGGATTTGTTCACTTCATGCAAATGCTCGATGCTGGCCCACGCGATGGACAGCCCGTCAAAGGTCGCCGTACCACGGCCAATTTCATCCAAAATGACCAGCGAGCGCGGTCCGGCTTGATTGAGAATCGCAGCTGTTTCGACCATTTCCACCATGAATGTGGAGCGGCCACGGGCGAGATCATCGGATGCGCCCACCCGCGAGAAAAGCCGGTCGATAATGCCAATATGCGCCGCACCTGCTGGCACAAATGAACCCGCCTGCGCCATAATCGCAATCAGTGCGTTTTGGCGCAAAAAGGTGGATTTACCACCCATATTCGGGCCCGTGAGCAGCCAAATCGCGCCATTTGTGGCATTTTCAGCTGGCGAGAGATTGCAGTCATTGGCGACAAAAGGCGGCTGCGCGGCGCGGCGCAACGCCTGCTCCACTACCGGATGGCGACCTGCCACTATCTCAAAAGCATTGGTGTCATCCACCCGTGGGCGGCAATAGCCTTCCTCTTCGGCCAGCGTCGCGAACCCTTGCGAAACATCAATGATTGCAAGGGCTTGCGCCGCACCACGGATTTCATCCGCTGCTGAAACACACATAGTTTTGAGCGTTTCGAACACTTCCAATTCGATTTGCAACGCCTTATCGGCGGCTCCCGCAATCTTGGTTTCGAGCGCGACAAGGTCCACCGTTGTGAAGCGCATGGCATTGGCCATGGTCTGTCGGTGGATAAATCTGGCCTTGCGTTCCGGCGAGCCGTTCATCGTATCGGCATGGTTTGCGGTGACCTCGATATAGTAGCCGAGGATGTTATTATGGCGGATTTTCAGGGACCGGATGCCGGTTTCTTCTTGGAATTCGCCCTCCATTTGCGCGATAATTTTGCGGCTCTGGTCACGCAAATTGCGAAGTTCATCCAGCTCATTATGGTAGCCTTTGCGGATAAATCCGCCATCACGTTTAAGCAAAGGAAGCTCTTCGGCCAGCGCATTTTTTAGTGCAAATTCAACATGTTCCGGAGCCTGCGAGAGTGCCTCCGCAGCCTTGGTCAGCTCGGCGGGAAGCACCAAAGCATAAAGGTGTTTGGCGATCTCACGGCTCGAGGAAATGCCTGCGCAAAGCGCCTGCATATCGCGCGGCCCGCCGCGCTCCAACGCCAAACGGGACAGTGCACGGGGCATATCGGGCGCATGGCGCAAGCTACTTTGAAGGGACGCGCACAGGCGATTATTGCTCATTAAAAAACTGATGGAATCAAGCCGTTGATCTATAAAGTTGACATCTGTCAACGGCGCCATCAGTCGCTCTGCAAGCAGCCGCGCGCCTGCGCCTGTAACCGTTCTGTCTATGGCGCGAAGCAGCGAGCCTTGCCGCTCGCCCGACAGGGTTTTCACCAATTCCAAGTTCGCCCGCGTTGCCGGATCAATAAAAAGCGAGGAGCCCATAGTCTCGCGTTCGGGTCTTGCCAGCGGCGGACGGGCTGCAAATTGAGTCTTTTCCACATAGGCAATTGCCGCCGATGCTGCCGCCAATTCGGCTCGCGAAAACTGACCGAAACCATCCAGCGCCGCCACATTGAAATAGCGCAAGATGCGGTTTTCTGCCGTCGCGCTGTCAAACAAACTAGATGGTTCCGCCCGCACAATGCGGCCTAGAATATCAAAGGCGGAACGGAATTGAGGATCGTGAAAGACGCTGTCGGCGACAATCAATTCACGCGGATCAACCCGCAAAACATCTGATACAAGGCGCATCAAATCCGTTTCGGCGACGCGGAAAAGTCCCGTGGAAATATCAATCCACGACAGCGCCAGCGTCTGCTCCGCGCCTTTTATCCGCGCCAACGTCATCAAATAATTGGCCTCGCCTGGGGCCAACAATCGTTCTTCTGTAATGGTGCCGGGTGTTACCAACCGCACCACGTCGCGCTTGACGACAGATTTTGCGCCACGTTTTTTGGCTTCTGCCGGATCCTCAATTTGTTCACAAACGGCAACGCGAAAACCGAGGCCAATCAGCTTTTGTAAATAATCATCCGCCGCGTGAACCGGCACACCGCACATGGGAATGTCCTCGCCAAGGTGCTTGCCGCGCTTAGTGAGCGCTATGCCCAGCGCCCGCGAGGCAATGACGCTGTCGTCAAAGAACATCTCGTAAAAATCGCCCATCCGGTAGAAAAGTAGCGAATCCGGATTGGAGGCTTTAATCTCGATATATTGTTCCATCATGGGCGTGACGCGAAAATGCGCATCTGCACCCGAAGCATCATAGGTGCTTTGCGCGCTATCCGGATTATCACTGGTTTTTTGAAAATCGCTCAAAATCGCTGGTCCCATGCCCTTAAGCTAAGCACCTAGCAGGTTTTTTGCACGTTGAAGACAAGCTTCGGCAATAATCGCCAAAGCGCAGTACAATGTCCACAAGAACGAGTGGCTAAGCTCAGGCAGTGCCAGCGGTTTGCCGGTCTCGCTTCGAGCCGCCACGGGCTTTGAGCACGCTTTCCAGCCACCCTGTCCGCAGCTCGGGAACGGATGAAAGCAGGTTCTCTGTATAAGGATGGTAAGGCGGGGAGAAGATCTTGCTGGTCGGGCCTTCATCAACAAGTTCGCCCTTGAGCATCACCGCAGTGCGATGCGCAATACGACGCACGATGCCCAAATCATGGGTGATGAAGAGGTAGGCGACGCCAAGTTCAGTCTGCAACTTGTTCAGTAGCTTCAGGATTTCATCAGCAACCAACTGATCCAGCGCCGATGTTGGCTCATCGCAAATAATCAAATCGGGTTCTGCTGCCAGCGCACGAGCGATACAAATGCGTTGCTTTTGCCCACCGGACAGCTGCGTGGAGAGGCGTCCGGCATAATCTTCCGGCAGGCCCACTTGGCGCAGCAATTCCGCAACGCGGGCTGCCACTTCGGCCTTCGAGCGCTTGAAATAAAACTCAACCGGACGACCAATTATCTCGCCAATTGTCTGACGCGGATTGAGTGCGACATCCGGCAATTGATAGATAAACTGGATCTTTTGCAGATCTTCGATTTTGCGATCTTTCAAGGCCTTGGAAAGTTCTACGCCATTATACATCACCGAACCCGATGTGCGCGGGAACAGGCCTACAATCAAGCGCGCCAGCGAGCTTTTGCCCGAACCGGATTCGCCGACCACCGCCACTGTTTCGCCCTTGGCAACCGTGATGGAAACATTGTTGACGGCTTTGAATGTGGCATACATGCCGAGCGCGTTCTTCACGTCGAGAATGATTTCACCGCGCGGCTTATCCAGCGACGAGGACAATTTATCAGCCTCTTTGCGCTCGGAAACCAAGGCTGCCGTGTAGGGGTCGCTTGGAGCTGAGAGAAGTTTATCCGTCCCGTCAATTTCGATCATCTTACCGCCGCGCAGCACCATAATGCGGTCCGCAACCTGCGCCACCACGGCTAAATCATGGGTAATATAAAGCGCTGCGGTGTTATAATCGCGGATGAGTTTCTTGATGAGCGCCAAGACTTCAATTTGTGTGGTCACGTCAAGCGCGGTTGTCGGCTCATCAAATACCAGAAGGTCTGGCCGGCACGACATGGCCATCGCGGTCATGGCGCGCTGCAATTGCCCGCCAGAGACCATATGCGGATAACGCTCGCCGAAGGTTTCGGGGTTTGGCAAATCGAGCGACTTGAACAATTCAAGCGCCCAGGCTTTCGCTTCGGTTTCAGTCATAATGCCGTGTTGCACGGGCATTTCGATAACTTGGTCAATTATCCGGTGCGAGGGATTAAACGAGGCGGCCGCACTTTGCGCGATATAGGCTATGCGATGCCCGCGCATTTCGCGCCGTCCATCTGAGTCTAGCTTGCGAATATCAACGCCATCAATTTCGACAGTGCCGCCTGTAATCGAACAGCCGGCGCGGGCATAAGCCATGGCGCCAAGGCCAATGGTGGATTTTCCAGCACCGGATTCACCGATAAGGCCCAGCACTTCGCCTCGCTTCAATTCGAGCGAGACATTATCGACCAGAACTTGGCCCTTGAGAGACTCGATGCGCAGGTCGCGGATTTTCAATACTTGTTCGGTGGCCATGATTACATCTCCGCCGAAGCGCCGGATGGGCGCGCGTTAATTGATAATATCCAGTCAACAATCAGGTTCACACCGACAGTCATCAGCGCAATCATTGCTGCGGGCCAAAGCGGCGCGGCAAGACCAAAGGAGATCGCCTTGCCGTTTTCACGCACCATGCCGCCCCAGTCCGCATAAGGCGGTTGAATGCCTAGCCCAAGGAAGGAAAGACCGGCAACGAAGAGGAAGTTGAAACAAAAGCGCAGGCCAAATTCTGAAATCATGGGCGGAAGCACGTTTGGGAGAACCTCGCGGCTTATGATCCACCACAGGCCTTCACCGCGCAGTT
Organism: Phyllobacteriaceae bacterium; assembly: GCA_043744175.1. GTDB lineage: Bacteria > Pseudomonadota > Alphaproteobacteria > Rhizobiales > Rhizobiaceae > JANMEX01. Next base: position 4,105 of record JAYTVD010000213.1, on the reverse strand, counting down.
TTGCGGCCTCAACATATTCCAGCACCGCAATGTTCATCGACACTGCACGGGCAAGCCGGAACACGCGGGTAGAGTCCAAAATAGCGATGGTTAGTATCAGCGTTGTGAGCGATGAGCCGAACACTGACAGAATAATCAATGCGAATACCAGCAGCGGAATTGACAGCATGATGTCAACGATGCGCGATAAAATATTGTCGATAATTGTACCACCGGTTGAGGCCAATAGGCCAAGCACGGTTCCGATGATGAAGGAAAGCGTCGTGGTGGCAAGCGCAATGCCGATGGTCATACGAGCGCCGTAGATGATGCGGGACATCATATCACGGCCGATTTGATCTGTTCCCATCCAAGAGGTGGCAGAACTTGGGCCCCAGGTGTCTCCGACAGTTTCGGCCTGGTCATAGGGAGCAATCCACGGCGCGAAGATCGCCAAGATCACGAATGCGCCAACGATTATGAGACCAATCCATGCGGTGGCGTTCGGCTTATATCCAAAAAGTGTCATAATCAGCCCGCCTTGTTTGGTTTGCGTAGACGCGGGTTCGCCAAGATCGACAGCACGTCCGCAACGGTATTTAGTGTGATAAAGGTAGCCGCGAACAGAAGTCCGCAAGCTTGAATGACAGGCAAGTCGCGCTTGGTGACGCCGTCCACCATGTACTGCCCGACGCCGGGGTAAACAAACACAACTTCGATAACCACGACGCCAACGATGAGGTACGCGAGGTTTAATGCTATAACCGAGATAATTGGCGCGGCAGCGTTAGGCAATGCATGCTTCATGATAACGCGTGATCGCGGCATGCCTTTGAGAAACGCCATTTCAATATAGGGCTGAGACATAATCGACAGCACGGACGAGCGTGTCATGCGCATCATATGGGCGGTCACTAACATCGTGAGTGTCAGCGCTGGCAGCGCTATTTTCATCAACATCTGGCTAAGCGGCATACCGTCGAAGATCGTCGAGAGTGATGGGAACCAGCGCAGCTTGACGGCAAACACCAAAATCAAAATATAGGCTGTGAAGAATTCCGGCACGGAAATTGTTGCCAGAGATACAATATTTGCAATTTTATCCTGCCACTTGCCTTCGTTAATCGCTGCGATAATGCCGAGCCCTACCGCCAGCGGCACAGCAACAAGCGCAGCCATTCCGGCAAGGAACAGGGTGTTCTTAAATTTTTTCATCAAATCAGGCAAAATTTCGCGCTTGTTGGTCAGCGCGTGGCCTAAGTCGCCGTGGAGAGCGCCGTTAAACCACTCAAAATAACGAACATACGCAGAGCGATCGAGGCCAAGCTCATGGCGGAACGCTGCCAGCGTTTCAGGCGTTGCGCCTTGGCCCAAAACCGCACTTGCCACGTCACCAGGCAAAATTTCGGTGGCGGCAAATATCAGTGCACTCACTGCCACTAGGGATAAAAGCCCGAGGGCGACCCGCGTTAGTATAAATTTTAACATCAGATCGCCCCCGGTTTTTTTAAGAGTTAGTTAGACTTGGTTCAAGCGAACCAGCCTTTTTCTGCAATACGGTTGTCGTTCAAATCATAACGGGCATGCGGTGCATTGCCCATTACGTTCTTAGCATAACCATCCAGATAGTCAGTGATAGCAAAGCATATCATGCCGCCGTCTTCAGCGATAAGTTCCTGCGCTTTGCCATACTGTTCCTTACGCTTTGCATCATCGAGCTCAATACGGGCATCAACAATGAGCTTCTGGAATTCTGGATTGACCCACTTGGAGTCATTCCAAGCCGATGGTTGACCCTTATCATCAGCGCCATATTCCTGCGTGAATGTCTGGTCAGCCGAGAGACGGCGGCCCCAATACACGGCGCAAAATGGAACCTTGAGCCACACATTGTCCCAGTAGCCATCAGCCGAAACCTTGTTCACTGTCAGCTCTACGCCGGCCTTCTTCAAAGATTCTTGATAGATTTGCGCGCAGTCAACAGCTGTTGACCAAGCACCTTCGGATGTCTGCAACTCAATCTTGGTGCCGGCAGCCAAACCTGCCTTCTTAAAGTGGAAGGCGGCCTTGTCTGGATCATAAGCGCGCTGCGGCATTGTTGTGTTGTAGTATGGGTTCAGCGCATCAAGCGTATGGTCATTACCTGGAACAGCATAACCATTGTAAACCTGCTTGATGATGGCTTCACGATCGATGCCGTACTTCAAAGCAAGGCGAAGATCCTTATTTGTGAACGGATCATCGGTGGTATGCGACACGAAGCAGAAGCGGTTACCAGTGCCCTTGGTGCGGGTGATGGTGAGATTTGCATCTTTCATCAACAGATCAACGGTACGAGCATCAAGACGGTTACAAGCGTGTATTTCACCGGACTGGAGCGCCGCAGTACGCGCAGCGGCGTCCTGAATGTTGCGAATTTCAACAGTTTCGAAATTCGCACGACCCGACTTCCAGTAGTCGCCACGGTTTTTGAACGTCAGACGAACGCCTGGCTCGAAGGTTTCGAGCGTGTAAGCGCCCGTACCGATCAGCTTTTGCCAGTCAGTGAAATCCTTTGGTACTATTACGAGATGGTAGTCGCCAAGAATTACAGGGAAGTCAGCGTTGCCGGAAGAAAGCGTAACTGCAATTTCGCTGGGTGAAACAGCCTTGATTTCCTTGATCTGCTCAAGAATACCCTTGGCCGGTGATTTTGTATCTTCGCCGCGATGGATCGCGATGGAATAAAGAATGTCATCAGCATCAAGCGCTTTGCCGTTCGAGAACTTCACGCCCTGACGGATTTTGAAATTCCATTCAACAGCACCTGGCTTGGCTTCCCAGCTTTCGAACAATTCGCCTGTTGGATTGCCCTTGTCGTCGAATTCTACAAGGCAGTTACAAATGGCAAGCGAAGCGCCGATCATGACTGAGTCAGCGTAAGTGCGTGGGTCGAGCGAGTCCGAAGCTGAGCCGCCTTCCATCCCGATAATGAAATTGCCGCCCTTCTTTGGCTCATCAGCATAAGCTGATTGTGTGAACAGCGCATTTGCTGCCGGAACTGTCAGACCAGTGATGGCTGCCAATTGCATAAAGTCACGGCGAGATACTTGGCTGCGTGCAGCCAGCTTTTCGGCTGCCTTTAATTTATGTTCGAATTCGTTCATAGTGAGTGCTCCCTAGGTTTGGTCTTGGCATCTATAGCATTACAGATGAGCAAGCCTGTCAATCGGTTCATTGAGGGAAAAACGAATCCGCCATATCATTGCGAAAAATTTGGTTCCCCCAATGGACATCCACCCGATTTCGCGCGGACAATACGTTAACGAAACGCGGTCCCATTGAGTTTCACACTCGTGAAGGTTACGGTTTCCCGCCCTTCCATTTTCGTCGCAAAATCGGGCATAAGCCCATAGCTAAACCAATCTTGTGCTGCGACAAACTTGCTGCTTCTAGGCGACATTGAATGTGAGAATTACGACGCGATGCCCCAATGTCGTGAATTAGATTGACTTAACGTGATGTCCGTCACTGTGACCTAAGTCTTTGTCCGGCCATACCAAATCGCGCAATCGCTGTTTCAGGATTTTCGCCTCTGGAAATCCGCCGTCGTTTTTGCGATCCCAAATCACGGATTCATTGGCGGTGATAATGAAGATACCGCCTGTGCCGGGAATAAGCGCAACCTCTCCAATATCTTGGCCAAATGTTTGTAACAATTCCTGTGCCAGCCACGCGCTACGCAACATCCAATTGCATTGGGTGCAGTAATTAATGGCAATCCGGGGCTTTGGCATTTCCATCAGTGTGCCTCGTCCCAATTCTTAGCGGCGCGCGCCTCCACTTGTAGCGGCACTCTCAATTCCAGCGCAGGGAAAGCCGCCCCCTCCATCACGCGCTTAATAATCGGAATGGCAGCATCCGCATCGCCTTCCGGCGCCTCGAACACAAGTTCGTCATGCACCTGCAACAGCATACGCACAGACTCTAGATTATGCGCTTCAAGTTCCCCTTCCATACGCTTCATCGCGCGGCGGATAATATCGGCGGCGGAACCCTGAATAGGCGCGTTGATGGAGGCACGTTCGTTAAAGGCGCGCACTTGCGGGTTTGATGAGCGAATTTCCGGATAATGCGCACGGCGGCC
>JAYTVD010000212.1:0-10662 GCA_043744175.1 Phyllobacteriaceae bacterium | reverse complement strand
TAGCGCCAGCCGCCGAAACCACCATGCGCTCGCCCGCATATTGCCGCTTGATAAAATCATGTAATTCTTGCGAGGTTACACGCTCCACGGACTCCGGTGTGCCCAAAATTGCACGGCCCAATGTCTGTTTCTTGTAAGCCGTCTCGGTAAAGCGGTCAAAAACCGCATCATCCGGCGTATCGTGCGCCGCACCGATTTCTTGCAAAACAACATGCTGCTCGCGCTTAAGCTCTGTTGGTTCAAACTGCGAGTCTGTCAAAATGTCGGAAAGAATATCGATAGCCAGCGGCATGTCATCTTTCAAAACGCGGGCATAATAAGATGTCGTCTCAACGCTGGTCGCAGCGTTGATTTCCCCGCCGACATCTTCAATATCCACCGCAATTTGCCGCGCATTGCGCTTATTCGTGCCCTTAAAGGCCATGTGTTCGAGCAAATGAGCGATGCCATGTTCGCTTTCTGTCTCACTGCGCGAACCTGATTTCACCCAAATACCAAGGGCTACGCTCTCAATATTCGGAAAATTTTCTGTGGCCACAATAATACCATTGGCCAGCGTGCTGACATTAACGCCCATTCAGGCTCTCTCCCGCTTATCGCAACTACTGTCAGGCCTTTAGAACCCGCGCGTGCTCTTGTATATGCTTCTGCACCAATTCTAGCTGAGAAGGAAGCACTGTAAACTGTTCTTTGCGCTCCATCAGGTCAGATAAGAAATGTGGCAGCGCGGGATAAATGCTGCTGGCCGCTTTCACCGCATCAGGAAATTTAGCCGGGTGCGCTGTTGAAAGCACAATCATCGGCGTCTGCGAAGTTTTTTGGTCACGCGCCACCTTGATGCCAACAGCCGTATGCGGATCAGCCAAATAGCCATCACTCTCTATCATATCCGCTATCACTTCGGCAGTTTCCGCCATTGATGAGCGCCCCGTCCCAAACACTTCGCGCATCGCGCCAAGCGGCCCGGCCTCAATTGAAAAACTACCGGATTGCGAAAGTCCAGCCATCATGCGCCGCACGGCGGCAGCATCACGATCATGGCTTTCAAACAACAGCCGCTCAAAGTTGGATGAAATTTGAATGTCCATAGAAGGCGACGTGGTCTGCATCACGCCGCGCATTTCGTATGAACCCGTTTCAAACGTGCGTGCCAAAATATCATTGTCATTGGTAGCAATAATCAGCCGCTCAATCGGCAGACCCATCTTCATCGCCACGTATCCGGCGAAAATATCCCCGAAGTTGCCGGTTGGCACCGTGAACGACACCTTGCGATTTGGACTGCCCAGCGAAATCGCGGTCGAGAAATAATATACCACCTGAGCCATGATCCGGCCCCAGTTGATGGAATTTACGCCCGAAAGCTGCAAATGATCGCGGAATTTATGATCGTTGAACATGGCTTTCACCAGCGCCTGACAATCATCAAAGTTGCCTTCAACCGCCAGCGCGTGAACATTATCCGCCTTCGAAGTTGTCATCTGGCGCCGCTGCACGGGGGATACTTTGCCATGCGGAAACAGGATGAATATATCAGTCCGGCTGCGCCCCGCAAACGCATCAATCGCCGCGCCACCGGTATCGCCGGATGTTGCGCCGACGATTGTGGCGCGTTGATCGCGCTCAGCAAGCACATGGTCCATCAACCGCGCCAAAAGCTGCATCGCCACATCTTTGAACGCTAGCGTTGGGCCGTGGAAAAGCTCAGCGATAAATTCGTTTGGTCCTGTCTGCACAAGCGGACACACCGCATCATGGCGGAATGTGCCATAGGCCTCGTCAATCATAGCGCGCAGCGCAGCAGGCGCAATTTCCCCCACAACAAACGGCGTCAGCACGGCAAGGGCGATGTCCTGATAAGATTTGCCTGAAAGTACAGCGATATCCGCTTTAGTAAACTGCGGCCATGTTTCCGGCAAATAAAGCCCGCCATCTCTGGCCAGCCCCGCCAAAAGCGCATCAGAAAAAGTGAGGATAGGAGCCTCGCCGCGGGTAGAAATATAGCGCATTACATTTTCTCTCAACAACACTTGCTCTTAGCCAAAAAAACAGAGCAAAATGAATTATCACGCGCAACACTTAGGCTCCGCTGTCAAAAAAGCGCCCGAAAGCGGAAAGATGGTCCGCAACAGGTGCAATTTATTCCAAGCCGTCCTATAGACCAAACGTTACCACAATGGGAAGAACTGTGATGATGAGAATTTCCGCAAATCTGAGTGCAAAACTAGGCCTTTTGTTGATCGCAGGCACGGCCTTAAGTGCCTGTAACACCAGTGATACTGGCGGCGCTCTCAATCTTGGCGGCAACAAGGAAGTTAAAGCACAGGAGCAGCGGATTTTGCAGTCGGAGCTGACCGGCTTCTGTCCTCAAGTAACCCTGCGCGAAGGCACGGCCTATTTCACTTCCTATGCTAAAGGTGCCGAAAAGGAAGACGGCAGCAAAGATCCTGCGCTAGCGATCTATCAAGCCTCCATTACGGATGTGACCCGTTCCTGCTCACGCGCAAATGGTATGTTGACCATCAATGTCGCCGTTGCTGGCCGCGTGGTTCCGGGCCCAAAAGCCTCCGGTGCATCCGTTACACTGCCAATCCGCGTGGCTATGGTCACAGACGGAACCAACGTGCTTTATTCGCAGTTGCAACAATTCCAAGTGACGGTAAACCCGACGGACGCGGCCACGCAGTTTGTATTCAATGATCCAAACGGGACAGTGCCGCTAGCGTCTGCCAAAGCCATCCAGATTTTCGTCGGTTTCGATGAAGGCGCACCAAAAGCACCAAAGACCAAGAAGAAAGTTGCGGGCTAACGCCCCTTATCAATGAGCACAGATCCACGATTAGCCGAATGGCTCACCGCCGCGCGTGACGCCGTGGCAGCATCGACATTTGCAAAGTTAAGCCTCAATAAGCCAACGGAATCCGCTGGCGATTTGAAGAGTATTGACGCCCGCCCGTTGGTTATCAAAGGCGAGCTGAAACTCTCCTTCACTTACCATCACAAAACCAACGACATCGTCAAAAACTACACGGTGGATGAAGCGATGGCGATGGTCACGGCCTTCCTGTCTGATAAGTTCGCCAATGGCCGTTTGTTTACACTCGAAGCGGATTTACAGCTCACTCGTCAGGGCACGGGCCACGCGCTGCACCGCCATCCGCCAACTGAAACCAAAGCCCCGCAGCTAGACCATAACCGCGCCAAAAACCGCATTGTCGGCGGCGGCGCAGGTTGGATGCGCGCGCTCGGATTGGCTGATGCACGCGGCGATATCTTGCCGACCGCGCAAGATAAATATCGCCAAATCAACAAATACATCGAGATTTTAGATAATCTTATCAAGCAGTTGCCGCCCGAACGGCTGGATGAGTTCCGCCCGCTCAAAATAATCGATATGGGCGCGGGCAAGGGCTATCTGACGTTTGCGCTCTACGATCACATCATAAATAAAATGAAATTGGCCGCCGAAGTCATAGGCGTTGAGTTCCGCCTTGATCTGGTAAAGCTATGCAACCAAGTGGCGTTTGGCAGCAGTTTCACGGGCCTGACTTTCGTCGAAGGCACGATTGAGGGCTATGATTGCACAGGCGCAGACATCGTCATCGCGCTGCACGCCTGCGACACCGCAACCGATGATGCCATCGCCAAAGCCATCCATGCTGACGCCGCGCTCATCGTCGTCGCCCCCTGTTGCCACAAACAAATCCGCCGTGAGATGGAAAAAGGCCACGGCAAAAGCGACCTCGATTTCCTGCTAAAATACGGCACCTACGTCGAGCGCATCGCCGAAATGGTGACCGACGGAATGCGCGGCGAACTGATGGAACTCTCCGGCTACAAGACCAATCTGTTCGAGTTTATATCCGACACGCACACGCCAAAAAACGTGATGATCGTGGCGTCAAAGCAAGCGGTGTCAGATAAAAAAGCCGCGGCGTTGAGGGCTTCATTGGATAAGACGAAACAGCAGTTTGGAATTGGGACGCATTATTTGGAAGGGTTGTTAGGTGGTTCGAATATAGTAAAGGGGTAGAATCATGATCTGCACCGCGATTTAATCTAGCGTGTTTGCTTCAAATCAGGCAAAATGAATGCACTGATTTGGGTATGCGTAATTGCGCCAAACTATAGGAGGTAAAAATGACGGACGCCCTTAAAACACTCATCGAAGCGGCTAAGACCGTAAAGCAGTCCAGCGTAGAGTCAGAGCGCCAAAGACGTAGTTTTGCTTATGGAAATACCAAGTTTGAAAACGATCAGATCACTTGGGATATAATCAATAAGCAGGCTGATGAATTGAGTAAGACGACTACCAATTCAGCGGGTTAAACACACATGTCTGAAATACGGCATAGCAAAGCGCTGGAAGCAGAAATAATCAAAGACCCGATGCTCAAAGCAGAGGCCGAGGCTAGGAATGGCCTTCGACAGTATGACTTTGCTGTAGAAGCAATTCAATCCTACATTGAAAGGGGCGAATTTAGGCTTAGACCATCCCTAATTCTTTCACTTCAACGAGAGGCTTTGAATGGAATTAGCGCATTTGCTGGTAATTATCGACCGGCAGGAGTTGAGATTATAGGCAGTAAGCACAAGCCAGTTGATGCCCATTTAGTCGCAGAATTGGTCGAAAGCCTATGCGATTATGTAAATGAAAAATGGGAGAGCCATTCGGCAATCCATCTTGCTTCATATGTAATGTGGAAGCTGAACTGGATTCACCCTTTTGCTGACGGGAACGGCCGAACGTCGCGCATCCTTTCCTATTTGGTGCTGTGCATAAAAACAAACAGCGTTTTACCTGGAACTCCTACGATTCCAGAACAAATAGTAGATAATAGGGTGCCATATTTTGATGCTCTTGACGCTGCTGATGCAGCTTGGGTTCGTGGCATGATAGACTTGTCTCAAATGGAACGTTTATTGTCCGGTATGTTAGCCAAGCAGCTTACCAACGCATACGAAATGGCAGGCGGAAAAATATAGGGTACAATCCCTCAATCCTCCTCCCGCCACTCCGCCATCGTGTCAATCATCTGCGGCAGCAGGGCGTGGCGGTTTATCACTGTCTCTGCGCCAGCCTCGGTCAGCCGCTCGCCGTGGCCAATGTATGTGTGCGAACCGCCTGTAAAACCAATCACCCGCATGCCTGCCGCCTTCGCGGCGCGCACGCCGGGGATGGAATCCTCAACAACAATCGTGCGGGCAGGGTCCGCGTTAAACTGCGCGGCACCGTAGAGAAACACATTCGGGTCTGGCTTGCCCAGCTTAGTACCCACCTCGTAAGCGGCAAAAATATGCGGCTCGAACAGGTTGATGAGATTGGTGCGTGTCAGCGAAATTTTCAGCCGCTCGCTGCTTGAATTGGAGCAAATGCACTTCGGCAGCTTGATGCGCTTCACCGCGCGGTCCGCGCCTTCGATCATCTCCAAATCGTTAGCCAACGCCATATCCACCAGCTTTTCGGACCGATCCAGCAGGCTCGCCGAAAGCGGAATGCCCGCCGTCTTTTCAACATCCAGCAAAATCTGCTTCCACGTCATGCCCGCATAGCGCTCCGACATTTCCTCATGGGTGATTTCATAGCCAGCATCGGTGAGCAGCTTGGCCTCAATCTTGGAAGCCAATATCTCGCTATCGACCAAAACACCATCGCAATCAAAAATAACCAGTTGAGGTTTCAGCATTGTCAAATCCGTGGGGCAATTGGGGTGGGAGAGCGAAGGCGCGGGATAGCCTATCGAGCTTTATGAAGCAACCTTGATAACGGTCATGGATGGTCCCGATTTGAAGGAACCATCTCCGGAAACGAACGCATCGCAGCCAGCTTCCAGCGCCGAGATATAGTGGATTGCATCCATCAATTTGAGACCGAGCGCACCGCCAGCCAGCGCCGCGCGTTGTGCCAGCGCACCATTCAGTGGCAACATTTCCACATCACCTTTACCGTCAAACAGCGTTTCATAAAGCGCTACAAGCGGCGCGTCCTCTTCACGGCTTGGCCGATATACGCACTCTGCGAGTGTAAGCTCGCTCGTCACCACCTGGGCGCCAACAGCTGTAATGTGCTCAAACAAGGCCTTAACGCCGGGAAAAAAGCCAACCGTCATTTCGATAAAATAGACGAAAACATTGGTGTCGATATAAACACGGGATTCCGCTTGAACTTCATGCATTGTCACGCAGCCAACGAATGTGACTGTCAATCTCCTCGGGGGACCGCATTCTGCCTGCGCGTGCGCCTTTACCTTCAAAAGCGAGTAAGCCGGATTTTGCGGGCCCTAGTTTTTGCTCACGTTCAAGGTCGCCCAAATAGCGGTCCAGCGCTTCCTTCATCAAATAGGAGCGCGACCGCCGCGTCAGTCGCGTCGCCGCATCCAGCCGCGCACGGGCGTCATCTGGCAGGCGTATGGATATCGTCGGCGCGTAGTCGCTCATGTCTCACCTATCTCTATTTCGTATTTTGTAACACATTGTAGTCGAAACAGCAATTTGCAATCCTCGTCCGCTCTTCACTTAAAATTTACCCTGTTCGGTAACTATACCTCACGAGTAATGTGTAAATCAGTGTGGTGCGTTTATGTCTGCAGTTCGCCTTGTGTCCGAAATGGGCATCAGCCCGTCGAAATCCGAAAATTGGCTGAATACCATCCTGAAGGGCGATTGCGTGGCCGCGCTCGATGCGCTGCCGGATAATAGCGTTGATCTCATCTTCGCCGATCCCCCGTATAACCTCCAATTAAATGGCGATTTGCACCGCCCCGATCAGTCCATGGTCGATGCCGTGGATGACCATTGGGACCAGTTCGAAAGCTTCGCCGCCTATGACGCTTTCACGAGAGCATGGATGCTGGCCGCCCGCCGCGTCTTGAAACCCACAGGCTCCATCTGGGTCATCGGCTCCTATCACAACATCTTCCGCGTCGGTTCCATCATGCAGGATTTGGGCTTCTGGATGCTCAATGACATTGTGTGGCGGAAGAATAACCCGATGCCAAATTTCCGTGGTCGCCGTTTTCAAAACGCCCACGAGACCATGATCTGGGCCTCCAAGGATGCCAAGTCCAAGGGCTACACATTCAACTATGAGGCCATGAAGGCATCCAACGATGACCTCCAAATGCGCTCGGATTGGCTGTTCCCGATCTGCACCGGCGCGGAGCGTTTGAAGGATGAAAACGGCACCAAAATCCACCCAACCCAAAAGCCGGAAGCCTTGCTGGCGCGCGTGATTACGGCGTCGTCTAAGCCCGGCGATGTCGTGCTGGACCCGTTCTTCGGCTCCGGAACCACAGGCGCAGTCGCCAAACTTTTGGGCCGCAACTATGTCGGCATTGAGCGCGAGCAGAAATACATCGACGCCGCATCCGCCCGCATCGCCGCGGTCGTGCCGCACGGCAAGGCCGAGCTAACCGTAATGACCGGCAAACGCGCCGAGCCTAGAGTGGCCTTCGTGTCGCTCCTAGAAAGCGGCCTCATGAAACCCGGCACAGTGCTAACCGACGCCAAAGGCCGCAACGGTGCCATAGTCCGCGTTGATGGCACTCTAGCCGTCAACGGCACAGCCGGCTCCATCCACAAAATGGGCGCAAATGTGCAAAACCTAGACGCCTGCAACGGCTGGACCTACTGGCACTTCGAGCTGAATGGCAAACGCGTGGCGATTGATGTGCTGAGGCAGGAAGTCAGGGATGGAATGGCGGTGGCTTGAGCTGCTGAACTTTGCTTGACTAAAAGCATTTGCTTGCTGCCTTTCTTTATCGCAATCGACTTTACAAACCATATCAACTGCGATAAAAAATTATCGCAGTTAAGTTGATGAAATAGATTAGTTGCGATAAATGTTCACTCAATTCACGCTCCGCCAGTCGCGAGAATTCAGCGACACAATGCAGACCTTTGAGGGCATCCGCGAGGTCGAACAGCGTCAACGTGCCAACAGGGGCACTGTCGCATTTCGCAATACGAACGGCCATGACTATTTGGTAAAATGGCTGTACGAAGACGGTAAGCGTAAGGCAAAGGTAATCGGAAAACGTTCACCCGAAACGGAAGCGGTCGAACGCGAGTTTAACGATGCACGCGCGGCGATGGATAAGCGGGTGCGCTCGTTGCGAACAAACTTGGCCGCGCAAGCACGCCTGAATGTCGCTACCGGTTTGGCCAGAATGCCACTGATCTCGGCCAACACGATACGCGCATTTAATCGTGCGGGAATTGGTCACACACGCATTAAATTGGTAGGAACCAACGCCCTTTACGCCTACGAGGCAATGGCGGCTGGCTATTTTGAAACAGGTTTAGTGTCCACGCAGGACATCGATTTACTGCTCAACCAGCGTGCGCCGCTAAGGATTATTGCCAGTGACGATGTGCCGGAAGAAACATTAATCAGCGTGCTGCGTTCTGCTGATCGTTCGTTTGAAATCACACGTCAGCCCTTTCGGGCCAGCAATCGTGACGGATTTTTGGTCGATATAATAAAGCCGGAACGTAACCCGCCATGGGTTAAGGAGCCGTTCGAGCCCGCGCAAAATGACATTCAACCCTCGCCCATTACAGGGTTGGTCTGGTTGGAAAGCGCACAGTCTTTTGAACAGCCCGTTATCGATGCCAAAGGTATGCCGGTTATGCTGTGCGTGCCGGACCCTCGTGTATTTGCCATTCACAAATTTTGGTTATCGCAGCTATTAGATCGCGGTCCGCTGAAAGCGCGCCGAGATCGCGCGCAAGCCTTTGCCCTTGCCAGCTTGGTGATGAACGAAATGAAGCATTTACCCTTCGATGGTCGAAGTCTGCGGATGATCCCGCGCGACATCGCCACTGAAGCGATTGCCGCGTTTAAGGCCGAAAGTGAAAGAAAATGACCGTGCTCACCCCCGCCACCATCATCTCCCTCCTCAACCTCGCCCCACACCCCGAGGGCGGCTGGTTTTGCCAAACTTTCCGCGATACCGGTCCTGATCCGCGCGGGCACTCCACCGCCATCTACTTCCTGCTGGAAGCCCGAAAGCCTTCGCACTGGCACAAAGTTCACGGCTCGTCTGAAGTCTGGCTCTATCACGCAGGCGCGCCGCTAAAGCTGAAACTCTCCGAGGATGGCAAAGCCGAAACGCATCATGTGCTCGGCATGGACCTTCTCGCAGGCGAGCGGCCGCAGCTCATTGTGCCGCCCGGCTGGTGGCAGGCGGCGGAGACGCTGGGCGAGTGGACGCTGGTATCTTGCACCGTCGCGCCGGGGTTCTTGTTTAAGAATTTTGAGCTGGCCGAGCCTAACTGGCAGCCGGGCTAACTTCGTCTTACTTTCAGCCACGCGTGCATCGCAATGCCGCCGATTGACAGCAAGCCCGCAAACCACGCCATCCCGTTGATGCCAAAGCTGGCTATCAGCGCGGCGAGTATAGGCGTGCCGCTGAAGGTGCCGACATTGCCGAGCTGGGCGATGGCGCCTGCCGCGCGGGCTTGGTCTTGCGGCGCGTCGTTAAGCTGGCCGATGGCTGCGAATGAGGCGCTCTGCACCAGCCCGACGGCGGCGGATAGCAGCAGTGCGCCGCTGATCGCCACGGGCGGATTTCCCCAGCTGAACCATAAAATCAGCACAGCCAAAACCGCAATCGCGAAGCCGCCTTGCACGATGCTGACGGCCGGAAACCGTCCAATCAAATAGGCACCGAGCGTCAGCGATGCCGCGATGGAAACCAGCGGCACAGCTGTGCCCACAAACGCCTGATGCGCGCCCATCATCGGCGGCAGCAGCGACAAGATCGCCACATACATCATGGTGTAAAACATAAAGCCCAGCGCAGGTGCGGCTATGCGCGGCGAGGCATAAATCTCGCCATGTTGGCGCACAATGTCTGTGAGCGAAAGCGCACCATGCGCCCGCGCCTCGTCCTTCGGCAGCAACACCAGCATGATGAGCGCCATCGCGAGCATATAAATGCCGTGCGCCACAAACAGCGAACCAATGCCATAGGCCTCCACCAAAGGCCGCCCCGCCCACGCCATAAAGGCAAAGCAAACGGCGAAGAAAGTGGACCACAATGTCATGCCAAAATCGCGGTCTTTGCCCGTCAAAGTTTCGGCAATAATCACCGGCCCGCACACCACAATGGCCAAATGCGAGAACCCTTCCAGAAACCGCAAAGTTAGAAACAAGGGCAGGGGCAGCAGCAGGCTCTCCGCAAATGAAAACACCGCACCCGCTAGCAGCGCCGCGATTATCACAGACCGCGCACCCATCCGTGCCAAAATAATTCCCGCCGTAGAGCCAAACACCAGCCCCACCATGCCAACGCCCGAAACCAGCAAGCCAAGCCACGTAACGGATGCGCCCGCGTAAGCCGCGCTGACATAATCAAATATCACCCCTACCTTAGCAAACTGCCCCGCCGCGCCGAGACCGGCGAAAAAGAGCGCGATGGAGAGAAGGAGGGGAGAGCGGAATCGGGTCATGGGGGAAGGGTTAATGCAGGATTTGATTCTGTGCTAGGCACAAGATTCAAGGCTGTCGTTGTAAGGGCATTTCCCCCACGCATCGTCATCCTCGGCCCCCGGGCCGGGGATCCAGTCAGCGCCATAATTTCGATATTGTCACCACTGCCCTACGCGTTCTTCCAGCGTAATTATCCGCCCTTTGAGCCGACTGGATACTCGGCCCGG
>JAYTVD010000211.1:0-3134 GCA_043744175.1 Phyllobacteriaceae bacterium | reverse complement strand
CGGCAGGGCTGCCGCCGCTTGCGCCTATGCTGTTGTCGAGCAGGCCATCGAATGCACCATGCAGACCCTGCGCAAGACCTGGAATAGCACCAGCCCCCAAAATGCTGCCATCAATAACGATCGCATCCCAGTTAACGAGTGTCTGCAACTGTTCGACCGTCAATCCGGCAAAGATTGGATTGTTCACAAACAACTGGGCTTGGCTGATTGCGAGCGCCACATCCGCAGCATAGGCAACGCCTGCCGGATCTGAATCGCGCGCATTGTCGCCAAACAGCAGGTCAACATTCATCAAGGACACCGTCTGACCGGGCGCAACGCTGATCGGAAAGACAAAATTGGAATTATCATCCCCGTCAGTAAAATTCACGATGGCCTGCGTGAACGCATAGTCATTGTTCCCGTAAAGATGGGCAATAACCGGATCGGTTGATTCAACACCCGGCGCCGATTGGCCGGTAATTACGTAGCCCGGACCGGTTGAATGCACATAAGTGCTCGAATCCGAACCGAGGTTTCCGCCGAAAGCAATGTTTGCATTGATCGTGGCGCCAGTGCTGTTGGTGAAGCTGTCGAACCAGCGGATCGAATTGGCAGGAAGTTCCGGTATCGCCAGATAGGTCTGCGTTTGCCGGGCAGCAGAAAGTCCATTAAATTGTGATGCATAAGGCGATCCGTATGGATCAGCCGGGTTTGTCGTTCCATATAACGCGCCCCAGCCGTCATAGGCATCATCGACAACGCCATTTGTAGCACTGGCTTCAGACACACCACCGGCCACTGACGACGAGTTCGGAGGGAAAGCCGAGTCAAATCCGGGTCCGATGTAAGAGGTATTATTCGTCGTGCCGCATTCGTCGTTCGCCAAAGGCCCCTGGCACACATCAAAATTGATTATCGCCTGCTGAGCTTGCGCTGGAGCCGAAAAAAAGCAGAGTGTCAAAGCGGACGCACCGCTCAATAGAAGATGTTGAATCGGCTTCATTAATATCCCCTCAGCCCTTGAATACAGAGCCTGTTCAATTCATGCTTATCATAGACATGAACTTGTTCAAGTATCGTGAATGTATAAATAATCCGTTTGGTGACAAGTGTTGCAAATAAAACAAGTACCATTTAAAGTTGAAATTGATGAGGCGCGCAAGCAGCACTTGGCTGGGAACCACAGGAACGCTCTTTCTATTGCGAAGAAGGTTTTGACTAAAAATTCCTCTAATATAGACGCACTAGAAATTGTATCTTTGGTTGAAATGGAGCATGGAGATCTCAATCGCTCTGTACAATTGCTACGAAAAATAGCAAAACGACAGCCAGAACGTGCAGAAGCGCAGTATAATCTCGCTCTTGCCTATAAATTTTCCGGCCGATTGCAATTGGCGGTCGACGGCTTTCGTCTGGCATTGCGCCTCAACCCGAATTTAAAACGTGCGCGCAATGAACTTGCGACAACTCTTGCCAACCTCGGCAAATTTGATGAATTGCAACTGGTTTGCGAAGAGATCTTGCGCAGATATCCAGGCGATACACTTGCCTACAGTTTGCTCGCCTTCAACAAACCGGAAGCCCTTGGGGCTGGTGGAATTGACGAACTGAAACGGCTTTCAAAGGCAACTGACTTGTCCCGCCAAGCAAGAACCAGCTTGAAATTTTCATTGGCGGAATTGCTTCGCTTGTCGGCGGATCACCAAGCGGCTTTTGAAACATTGAAACAGGCCAATGATCTTTCCCTTGAGGCTCTGGAAATGCCGGTGGCAAATAACAATACCATCGCTCCTTCTGCCGAGAAGATCCAAAGGCGACCATTGCTCCAGGCGACTGCCCAACATAAAATGTTGTGCGACTTTGTTATTGAAAACTTCACTCCCGAATTCTTGGCCGAATTCGCAGGCTTTGGTCATCCAAGCAAACTGCCGGTTTTTGTGGTCGGCATGCCGCGTTCAGGTTCAACGCTTGTTGAACAAATACTGGCCAGCCATCCCCAGGTTTTTGGCGCCGGAGAAATCGGCGATCTTTCTTTGCTGACAACAATGAAATGGCCGTTTGGTGGCGCTCCAACTTCCGATGGCCGCCGTCCGCCCTTTCCGCCGGAACCCAAAGAAATATGGTTTCGCAATTTGGCGAGCGCCTACCTTGCACGGATGCGCGAACTTGATTCCGCAGCATCGATGGTCGTTAACAAGATGCTTGGAAACTATGTCTTTGTTGGCATGATCCACCTGTGCTTTCCCAATGCGACAATCATTGATGTGCGCCGTGATCCTGTTGATAATTGTATGGCCTGTTACCAGCGTCAGTTTCGCACCGGGCATGAGTTTACTTACGATCTATCTGCCCTTGGTGCCCAGTATAAGCGCTATATTGGCGTGATGGACCACTGGGATAGGGTTCTGCCGGGGCGCGTGATAAGGATAGGCTACGAAAACCTTGTTCGGGAGCCTGAGGCGCAAATAAAAAGACTTCTGGAACAATGCGGCCTGCCTTGGCACAACGATGTCCTGCGCTTCCACGAAAACAACAGGCCGGTGCGAACAGCCAGCCTTTCACAGGTGCGCCGTCCCATCAGCACCGCTTCGGTGGCAAAGTGGATCCCCTATGCTGCCCATCTTGGACCGTTGTTTGATGCGCTCGGCCTCGAAAACCCGCATTTGACACATGGATCAAACACGGGAAATGACGCAAAAGTAAGCCAATGCGCGGCAAAAATGACCCGATCAATTTGAAAATGGCGCATCGGATAAGATGCTGCTCGGCTCCACTGCATTATTGCAGCGCTGTCTATTCTTGAAACCATACTTGGAGTGCAGATCTGCCTTGGGTCGGAAAATGTCTGCCTTGGGTGGAGATCGGTCTTTTCCAAGACGCCGGAAACAGGGCGTAGAAATTTCTGACCGGCGGCGATCTTTTTCGGTTATAATCCCCCGTGTTAGACTTGATTGGTCAGGTAACCGCGCAACCGGCAAGTGACAATGCCTATGACAGCCATCCAATCGCCGCCCTTAGTGCTTGCCGAAGTAGCCGACGGACGTTGGTATACCTGCATGACGCCCGAGCTTGAGGCGTTGCGCGCTGCCGCACGGCAGGCATGCTGGCGGCATGCCACCATGGACCCCGCGCTGCGCGGTCCCTATGCGCCA
>JAYTVD010000210.1:0-10710 GCA_043744175.1 Phyllobacteriaceae bacterium | reverse complement strand
TCCATGAACGATATTGGCTCTGCCTGCGATTGTTTCCACGATGGGAATATTATGGAGAGTGGCAAATTGTAAAAGTTCGCTCGTCGCGCCGGAATATTGCACACCTCCGCCTGCGATGATTAGCGGTCGCTTGGCAAGTTTAAGTGCAGTTGCGGCCGCCAGTATATCAGTTTGGTCAGGCGATTGACGCCTAATATGATGAATGCGCTCAGCGAAAAATTTCTCCGGATAATCATAGCTCCAGCCCTGCACGTCTTGCGGCAGTCCTAAAAACACCGGCCCGCAATCCGCAGGGTCTAGCATGGTTGCGATGGCTTTTGGCAGCGATTGCAGGATCTGCGCCGGATGAGTGATCCTATCCCAAAATCGCGTTACACTTTTGAAGGCGTCGTTGACTGTAATCGTAGGATCACCAAAATGCTCCACTTGCTGCAACACAGGATCGGGCAGGCGGCTGACATAGGTATCGCCGCAGAGAAACAAAATGGGCAGGCGGTTGGTATGTGCAATCGCTGCGGCTGTCACCATATTGGTCGTGCCGGGTCCAGCCGAAGCGGTAGCAAACATAAATCGTTGCCGTAATTTTTGCTTGGCATAGGCGACGGCTGCAATGGCCATGGATTGTTCGTTTTGGCCGCGCCACAGCGGTAATTCTTCGCGGTGTTCGTAAAGGGCTTCGCCCAAACATATAACATTGCCATGCCCGAAAATACCAAAGCCACCGCCGCAAAGCCGCTGTTTAACGCCGTCGATAATGATGAACTGATTGGCCAAATAGCGCACAATTGCTTGTGCGGTGGTCAAGCGTATGCTGCGGTTGTGGTTTGGCATGGCGATCTCCGTGTGGCCTTGACGGCAAAGACTAGTTGGTGTTTAAAGACTTTGCAAGCGCTTGCAATGAAGGATTTTTTTGTGACACAAATTGGCGTGGGAATTGTCGGCGGGGGCTATATGGGCAAGGCGCATGCAGTTGCCATGGGCGCTGTTGGTGCTGTTTTTGATACTACCCTTCGGCCTTCGCTTGAGATGATCTGCACGACAAGTGAAGACGGCGCGGCCAAGAAAGCAAGACAGTTTGGCTTTAAGCGCTCAACATCCGACTGGCGGGTTTTGATCAATGATCCTGCGGTGCAAGCCATTGTTATTGCCAGCCCGCAGGAAACCCATCACGACATTGCGCTCGCGGCCTTTGCAAAGGGCAAGCACGTGCTGTGCGAAAAGCCTCTGGGCCTTAGTGTCGATCAAAGCCGCGCGATGGTGGAGGCTGCTGAGACAAGTGGCTGCATCCACATGGTGGGCATTAATTATATCCGCACGCCCGCGTCTCAATTGGCGCGGCAAATCATTGCCCGTGGTGAAATTGGTGACATTACGTTTTTGCGGGCTGAGCACACGGAAGACTTTCTCGCCGATGCCTCACAGCCGGGTGACTGGCGCACGCAAGGCCGCGCCAATGGCAATATGGGTGATCTTGCGCCACATATCATCAATGCGGCTTTGGCGTTGGTCGGGCCGATTACCTCATTAGTGGCCGACATCAAGACGGTTCATGAAACGCGCGGCGGCGTGAAAGTTGGCAATGACGATCAAAGCGCCATCATGTGCCGCTTTGCCCATGGCGCGATGGGGCAACTGTTTATCAGCCGCATCGCGACGGGCCGTAAGATGGGCTACGCCTACGAAATATATGGCACCAAAGGCTCCATTCGCTTTGATCAGGAAGACCAAAATTCAGTCTCGCTTTACCGCACCGAAGGCGCGGAAGACCGGCGGGGCTTTACAAAGATTCTGACCGGGCCGCTGCACCCGGATTACAAGCAGTTTTGCCTCGGGCCCGGTCACGGCACGGGCTATCAAGATCAGATTATCATCGAGGCGCGGGACTTTTTGCAGGCCATTCATGAAGGCAAGCCGAAATGGCCGACGTTTCGTGATGGCATGGTGGTGAACCAAATCATCGAAGCTGGTTGGCGCTCCCATGAGGCACGCTGCTGGGTGGACATGGCTAATATTTGAAAGAATGACATGACAATAAAAATTGGAAATGCACCGTGTTCGTGGGGTGTGGAATTTGCGGATGATCCGCGCAACCCGTCTTGGCAACAAGTGCTGGATGATTGCAAAGCCGCTGGCTATGACGGCATTGAGTTGGGGCCGATTGGTTTCATGCCCGAAGATCCGTCCATTCTGGGCGATGCCCTTGCCATGCGCGGATTGCAGTTGATTGGCGGCGTCGTTTTCCGGCCGTTTCACGATGCGGCCAAGTGGGATGAGGTGAAAGATGCGGCGTATCGCACGTGCAAATCACTCGTGGCGCATGGGGCTGAGCACTTAGTGTTGATTGATTCCATTTCGCCGCGCCGCGCGCCAACCGTTGGCAGGCCAGACGAAGCCGAACAAATGTCCGCCAGCGAATGGACCGGGTTTGCGGGGCGTTTTCGTGATATCGCCAAGATGGGCAGTGAAGAATTCGGCCTGACAGTGTCGCTGCATCCTCACGCGGCAGGTTTCATGGATTTTGAGCCTGAAATCGAACGCCTTCTGGCCGAAATTGACGCTAGTCTTTTGAAACTCTGCCTCGATACCGGGCATTCACACTTCGCCGGATTTGATCCCGTTGCCTTCATGCGCCGCCACCGCAACAGGCTGGCCTATGTCCACTTCAAGGACATTGACCCAACAGTCCGAGCTGATGTTATCGCCAAGCGCACCGATTTCTATGCCGCTTGCGGGCAGGGGATTTTCTGTAATCTTGGCAAGGGCATGACCGACTTCAAAGCCGTGCGACAGCTTTTGCTCGACACGGGATATGACGGCTGGTGTACTGTGGAACAAGACTGTGATCCGGCAGGCTCGACAAGTCCTGTTGATGACGCACGGGCCAATCGCGATTACCTTCGCACAATGAATTTTTGAACACCGGAGATGAATATGTCACGCTTGGCTTGGGGTATGATTGGTGGCGGCGAAGGCAGCCAAATCGGTCCGGTGCATCGCATCAGTTCGGCGCTGGATGCGCACTTTGATTTAAAAGCGGGAGCGCTTGATGCGGACCCCGCCAAGGGTCGCGATTTTGCTATGCGCCTCGGCATTGTGCAAGACCGTGCCTATGGCAACTGGCAAGAGATGTTAGCGGGTGAGAAGGACCGCAAAGACCGCATTGATTTGGTTACCGTAGCTACACCTAACTCCACGCATTATGCCATCACCAAGGCGTTTCTTGAGGCGGGCATCCACGTGCTCTGCGAAAAGCCGATGACCGTCACCGTCGAGGAGGCAGAGGATATTGCTGCTACCGCGAAGCGCAAGGGAAGCATTTGTGCGGTCAACTATGGTTACACGGGCTATTCACTTGTGCGCCACATGCGGGCCATGGTGGCGCGGGGCGATTTGGGCAAAATACGTCTTATCGTCGTTGAGTTTTCGCACGGGTTTCATGCCGATGCGGCCGACGCAGAAAACCCGCGTATGCGCTGGCGCTATGATCCAGCACAAGCTGGAATATCCGGTCAGTTTGCCGACTGCGGCATTCATGCCTTGAACATGGCGAGCTTTATTTCAGGCCAAAATGCCCGCGAACTTTCCGCGGATTTTGTGTCCGCCATTGCCAGCCGCCAGTTGGAAGATGACGCCATGGTCAACGTGCGTATGGATGGCGGCACAACAGTGCGCCTATGGACCAGCTCGGTGGCGGTTGGCAGTTTTCACGGGTTTAACATCCGCATTTTCGGCGAAAAAGGCGGGTTGCGCTGGGCGCAACAATGGCCGGACCAACTACAATGGACCCCGCTGAATGGCCGCACAGAAACCATTGAGCGCGGCAGCGCCGGACTCTCGCCAGATGCGGAGCGCGCCACGCGTATCGCCACTGGACACTCGGAAGGGATGTTGGTCGCGTTTGCCAACATTTATACCGATCTTGCCGAAGCGATAAACGCCCGCCGCGACGGCAGGGCGGCTAATCCCGATGCTATGCATTTCCCAACCGCAATCGACGGCCTTCGCTCGATTGCGGCCATTAAAGCTTCGGTAGATTCGGCCAAAGCGGGCGGCGCGTGGACAGATGCACGGCCCGTGAGTTTGCGAGAATAGATTGAGTTTGCGGGACTAAATAGCCCGCAAAGTCCCGCGCAATACCACTTCGCACGGAAGCACTGTCCGGCGAATTATACTATCAGGTTGCTTTATTAAACTGATGGCAAGCTGCACGGCCTCAATGATGATGTCAGCAATGGGTTGGCGAATTGTGGATAAATTATACGATGCCCAAGACGCCATGCTGATATCATTAAAGCCCATAATGCCCATGTCGGCAGGAACAGTTATGCCCCGCTCTTTGCAGGCATCAAGCGCGCCCATCGCAAGGATATCATCGCCGCAAAACACAGCCTCAAGCCCTTTGGTCTCCAACAAGCGCAGCATTAGTGCGCGGCCATCTTCGTGAGAATAGGCTGGCGCAAATTCCTCACGCAGCGGTTCTAAGCCCTGCGTTTCCAGCCCGCTTTGAAAGCCCTTCAGTCGGTCCCGCGTTGAGCTCGCGGCCTGCGGCCCGCCAAGAAACCCAATGCGCCGATACCCATGAGCGAGCAAAGTTTCAGCCGCCAAGCGCCCGCCTTGCACATTGTCCGCGCTCACAATCGGGTAGCGCTGCTTGCCACTGGCTTTGCCGAAGGCATGGACCAAGGGGATATTGGCGGCAAGGCAACCACTCACGAACTTCTGTGACACCGTCGATGAAGCCACGATCACCCCGTCAACGCTGTATTGGCGAAGCATATCGACCGCTTGCTGCGGGTGAGAATTTGCCGAAAGATTGACCAAAAGCGGGCGCAGTCCATTGTCCTGCAAGCCGCGTGTGAACAAGTCGAAAATTTGCATAAACGCAGGATTATCAAAGTTATTGGACACCAGCCCGACCAACTCGGTGCGTCCCGTCATAAGACTTCGTGCCATCACATTGGGCTGATATCCGAGCGCATCAGAAGCGGCCATTATTTTCGCGCGTGTGTCTGGCGCCACGCTGGCGCCATCGGTAAAAGCACGGGACACAGCAGAAATTGAAACACCCGCGCGTTCGGCAACCGCGCGCGCCGTCACTCTAGCGTCTCGCTTATGTCCCACTACTGATGGCAATGGCGATTACCTATCCCTGTCGCATTTGTTATGCCAACAGCATGTGAAGTTGCAACGCCGTCCTGTCAACTGGCGTGTGGTTATGCGGGTTTGCAATAGGCAAATCATATCCACTGTAAAGCTTCAACTCGGCCACAGGCAACAACAGCGCGACTAATGTCGCGGCGCAAAGCTCATTGCTTGGTTGAGCAAAACTCGCTATCAATTATAAGCGTCGCTTTAATCTGCGCAATAACGGGACAGCGTAATGACAGAACGGCTTGATATCCATAATTCCGATATCCCGATGTTGTGCCGCTCATGCGAGGCAAGGCATGGCGGCGTTTGCGGCGCACTCACTCCCGAACAACTCATTACCCTCAGCAAGCAAACGATAAGGCGGCAGTTGGAGCCCGGAACGACGCTGCTTAGCGATGCCGTTGAAACACAATATTATTCCAATGTTCTTACCGGCGTGGTGAAACTCACCAAAATGCTGCCCGATGGCCGCCAGCAAATATTGGGCCTGCAATTTGCACCGGATTTTGTTGGGCGTCCGTTTAAGACCGAAAGTGCGCTGACAGCCGAGGCAGCAACGCCGGTAAAACTATGTTCATTTCCCAAAGCCGCGCTTGAGCGCATCATGGGAGAGTCTCCCAAGATGGAGCATCGTTTGCTGGAGCAGACGTTCCGCGAACTAGATGAGGCGCGCGAATGGATGGTCACGCTGGGACGCAAAACCGCTGCGGAAAAAATCGCCAGTTTCCTGTGGCTGATAGCAACCCATATTGATCCTGAATCCACCAAGGCCGGACTTAACCAAAGTTTTGAGCTGCCGCTAAGTCGCGCTGATATCGCGGACTTCCTTGGCCTTACCATTGAAACCGTCAGCCGCCAAATGACGAAACTGCGCAAAGACGGTATTATTGAAATTGAGAATAATCGCCACGTCACCGTGCATGATTTGCACCGTTTGGAACATCGCGCCTGTCTCTAGTGACCGCCGCCAACTTTAGTGCAGTTTCGGCACGATCTGCTCGCGCTCAAAGGCGATGCGCCTCCTTATCAATTCGAAGAAACCACGCAACATATAGCCCAGCGATTCTCCGGATGCGGGGTTTTGCACTGAAGCAATCGTGTTGAGCGTTTCTGAGAGTTCCTCGGCATAGCAAAGGTCTTCAAAGTGTTCGGCTTTGAGCCGTTCTATCATTTTGAGTTGTTTGAGGGCAGGGGATTTTCCTGCCAATTGGGGCAACACTTCCTGCTCTTCAAAGTAATAAACACTCGATATCAGCGGCAGCAAAAGCTGCGCCGCCGTGTGGCACTTGCGATAATCCAGCGTTTTTGGCAACGAATCAGCAATGCTTTCCAGCAAGTCACACAGGCTGAGAAGCTCGTCGTGATAGGTGCCCAGTTTTTGCAAAGTCTGGCGTTTATCGGCAGAAGGTATCGATTTTTCCAAAACACCCTCCAGTGTCATTCGGGCGCTTCGTTTCTTGGCAGGACCAAAAGACGCGTGGCGGCCATTGATACATTGAACTGGTTTCAATCATCATGAGTGCCATTCCTCTACCCGACAATGCTCCAAATTATCAGTTGCTCATACTTCAGTTCATTACCCGCCCAATTTCACGACGCTTTGATTTGGATCAACACGGCATACCGTCGTTACACGTTAGGGAAAACCACTGGGCGACATTGATCTTGCGCGCTGCACCTTTCTGAGGGGATGACACAATGAAATACATGACTGAAACGATTTTCATCGGGGTAGGGGCGCTGCTGGCGGTGCTGGCCGCAGGGCTCGGGCAAGATGCGCCGTTTCGTCAACATATGTGGATTTTGTTTTTTGTCCTTGCCATTAGCACCGTGGTCTTATTGCGAAATGTCGCATTTGCCCCGGCACCGATGGCAGACCAATCCAAATATATGGATGAACCGATTCGCTATGGCTCGCTGGCCACGCTTGGCTGGGGCATTGTTGGCTTTCTTGTCGGCGTCATTATTGCCGCGCAGTTGGCATGGCCGGATCTTAACTTCGGGCCTTGGCTGAACTTCGGTCGGCTGCGCCCCGTGCATACATCTGCCGTGGTGTTCGCCTTTGGCGGCAATGCACTTATTGCCACTTCGTTTTATGTCGTGCAACGCACCTGCCGCGCACGCCTTTTCGGCGGCGTGCTTCCGTGGTTTGTGTTCTGGGGCTACCAGCTGTTCATTGTCATGGCCGCAACCGGTTATCTGCTTGGTATCACTGAATCGCGCGAATATGCGGAGCCGGAATGGTATGTTGATCTATGGCTGACGATCGTATGGGTTGCCTATCTTATTGTCTTTCTCGGCACGATTTTGAAGCGCAAAGAGCCGCATATTTATGTGGCGAATTGGTTCTATCTGTCGTTCATCGTCACGATTGCCATGCTGCACATCGTTAACAATCTTTCGGTTCCGGTGTCGTTCCTCGGATCAAAAAGCTATTCGGTGTTTTCCGGCGTGCAAGATGCGTTGACGCAGTGGTGGTATGGCCACAATGCCGTTGGCTTCTTCCTCACTGCCGGCTTCTTGGGCATGATGTATTATTTTGTGCCAAAGCAAGCCAACCGTCCCGTCTATTCGTACCGCCTGTCGATCATTCACTTTTGGGCGCTGATCTTCCTCTATATCTGGGCCGGTCCGCATCACCTGCACTATACCGCTTTGCCAGATTGGGCGCAGACGCTTGGCATGGTGTTCTCGATCATGCTGTGGATGCCTTCATGGGGCGGGATGATCAACGGCCTGATGACGCTGTCCGGCGCATGGGACAAAATTCGCACCGATCCAATATTGCGCATGATGGTCATCGCCATGGCGTTCTACGGCATGTCCACCTTCGAAGGTCCGGTCATGTCAATCAAATCGGTGAACTCGCTGTCGCACTATACTGACTGGACCATCGGTCACGTTCACTCTGGCGCTCTTGGCTGGGTTGGCATGATTTCGTTTGGTGCGCTGTACTACATGATACCAAAGCTCTGGCATCGCGAAGGGCTTTACTCGCTGCGACTTGTCACCTGGCATCTGTGGCTCGCCACACTTGGCATCGTGATTTATGCAGCGGTCCTCTGGGTTGCTGGCATTCAGCAGGCCCTGATGTGGCGTGAGTATGATGTCCAAGGCTTCCTGGTTTACTCGTTCGCCGAGTCTGTGGCTGCGCTTCATCCTTACTATGTGTTGCGCGTTCTTGCCGGGCTTCTCTATCTCAGCGGCGCTTTGGTGATGGCATTCAATGTTGCCATGACCATCCTTGGCCACAAGCGTGAGGAGCTACCGATATCCGGCAGTCAGCCATCGCTTGTGCCCGCGCAATAATGTTCATTCAAGGAGCCTGACAATGTCATTGTTAGACAAGCATTCGATAATTGAGAGAAACGCGACGCTGCTGCTGGTTGGCTCACTTCTGGTGGTCACCATTGGCGGTATCGTGGAAATCGCGCCGCTGTTTTACTTGCAAAACACCATCGAAAAGGTGGAAGGGATGAGGCCTTACTCGCCGCTGGAACTGGCGGGACGCAATATCTATGTCCGTGAGGGTTGCTACCTATGCCACAGCCAGATGATCCGCCCGTTCCGCGATGAGGTGGAGCGCTACGGTCATTATTCGCTGGCTGCCGAAAGCATGTATGACCACCCTTTCCAATGGGGTTCCAAGCGCACCGGGCCGGACTTGGCCCGCGTCGGCGCCAAATACTCCAATGAATGGCACGTCGATCATTTGAACGACCCGCGTTCGGTGGTGCCGGAATCCATTATGCCGAGCTATTCGTTTCTAAAGACGACGCCGCTAAAAGTGGAAAACATCAAAGCGCATTTGGAAACCAATAAGATTGTCGGTGTACCTTACAGCGACGATATGATTGCCAATGCGCAAAGTGATCTGGTGGCGCAGGCCAATGCCGATACCGACCCTGCGGTCATTCAAGCACGCTATCCTAAAGCCACCGTGGGTGACTTCGATGGCGATCCGGCCAACCTTTCGGAAATGGATGCACTGATTGCCTATCTCCAGATGCTCGGCACACTGGTTGACTATTCCAAATATGACGAAACAGCCGGTTACCGATAGGAGCACCAGATGGAAACCTACACAGCAATGCGCCATTTCGCAGACTCTTGGGGGCTGCTTGGCATGGCACTGTTTTTCGTCGGTGTCGTCCTTTTCGCCTTCCGCCCCGGTAGCGGGAAGAATGCGCAAGATGCCGCCCAAATCCCGCTGCGGGAGGATTGATAAATGGCCAATAAAGACATTGATGAACTAAGCGGTGTTGATACCACGGGCCATGAATGGGACGGCATTCGCGAGCTGAATAACCCGATGCCGCGCTGGTGGGTGATTACGTTTTATATCACCATCCTGTGGGCCATTGCCTATGCGATCGCCTATCCGGCATGGCCGATGCTTTCAGGTGCAACAAAGGGCTGGCTCGGTTATTCCAGCCGTGCCGAAGTCGGCAAAGATATCGCTGCTGCAACCGCAGCCCAGTCGAAATATGTTGACGCCATCAAGGCGGCAGACCTGCCAACCATTTTGGCAAACGAGGAACTGCGCACGTTCGCTATCGCCGGCGGCGCGGCAGCGTTCAAAGTGAACTGTTCGCCGTGTCATGGTTCCGGCGCTGCAGGTGGTCATGGCTATCCAAACCTCAATGATGATGATTGGCTGTGGGGCGGCGATATTGCCTCCATTCACACAACGCTCGTGCATGGCGTTCGCTATACGGCAGACCCCGATACCCGCGTATCGCAAATGCCAAGTTTCGGCGAAATCCTGAAGCCTGAGGAAATCGACCAAGTGGCTAATTTCGTCGTCAGCCTTTCCGGCGGCGAAGCGGATGCGACCAAGGCGGCAGCGGGCAAAGCGCTTTTTGCCGCTAATTGTGAGGCATGTCACGGCAAGGAAGCCAAGGGCAACCATGAGTTCGGCGCGCCAAATCTCACAGATGCAATTTGGTTTTATGGCTCGGGCGTTCAGGCTGTCACAGCGCAGATTGCAAAACCCAAGCAGGGCGCAATGCCCGCGTGGGGCGCGCGTCTGGGCGAGACAACGGTCAAGGAACTGGCGGTCTATGTCCATTCTCTTGGCGGCGGCCAATAAGGTTGACAGGTTAAAGAGATCCCTCCTCTGACCTGTCCTCGAAGCGGAGCCTGTTTCCCAAAATTCAGGCTCCGCAATTTGGTTTTAGAAAAGGTGAAATAGCTTATGCTCGACGAACAAAACATCGAACGGTTTGAGGCGGTGGCGGTGAACTCCGCCAAAGTGCGCCAGCCGCTCTACGTCGCGCGTAAGAAGGTGTTTCCAAAGCGCGCTAGTGGCGATTTCCGTAGGTTCAAGTGGATCGTCATGGCGATCACTTTGGGCATCTACTACATCACGCCATGGCTGCGCTGGGATAGGGGGCCGAGCGCACCTGACCAAGCCGTGCTGCTCGATTTTCCGCATCGCCGTTTCTATTTTTTCTTCATCGAAATCTGGCCGCAAGAATTCATCTTCATCGCTGGTCTCTTGGTCATGGCAGGCATCGGGCTCTTTCTTGTTACCTCAGTTGTTGGCCGTGCCTGGTG